>NZ_CACVCE010000002.1:0-141579 GCF_902729445.1 Magnetospirillum sp. LM-5
GGGGCTTGACCCGGCCATCCACGCGCATCCGCATAACGCGATGTTTCCATTCGATTTTTGCGCGGCGCCACATGGATGCCCGTGTCAAGCACGGGCATGACGGAGTGTGGGGCGACGACTCGCGTCCATTCCGGGCTCGAGGCTCTGAAAGGCTCGCGCCACAAGCGTTTGCGGCGGGACGCCAAAATTTAAACCGGACAGCCGTGGGCTTGACCCGGGCAGCCACGCGGTCCCGCCCATCCCATTGTTCTAAAAGACTTTTGTGCCCCAGCGCGTGGACCCTCGGGTCAAGCCCGAGGGTGACGGCAAAGGGAAACTGAAACGGAAACGGAAAATCGAGCAGCCTCTGCCGAAGCCTGGACGCAAACCTATTCCGCCTTCCGCCTGACCGCGTCCCAATCCTTCGGCAGCACGATGTCGGTGGCCCACAGGCCCTTGTGGGCGGCCAAGGCCGCCGCTTGATCGGGCTCGTAGGGGCCGTCCTTGGCCGCCTTGGCGGTGCCGGCGGCCACCAGCAGACGGCCAAGGTCGCCCTCGGTCACCCGGCAGCGGCCGTGCAGTTTGTCGCCCGAGACGTCCAGGATGTCGCAGGCCACCCCCTTGGCCAGCAATTCGCCCATGCGTTTCCTGGCCGGCCGCGCGCAGTCGAATTCCTCTTTCGTCGCGCGGCTGGCGCACAGGTCGCGACGGCTGGGCACGCCGATGCCGACCACATGGATCTTCAGGCCGCGCACCTGCAGGGTGGCGCCGTCGAACCCTTCGGCCCGGCCCCACACGCAGGCGCCGCCCTCGCCATCGTCCGAGCAACGGATCGGTCCGGCAAAAGCCTGGGTGGCGAACAGCACGAGGATAAGCGCGAGGATTGCATGCATGGTCGGCACTCTATCGTAGGACCGGCCCCGGCACCAGCCCCGCTCGACTGGACAGGGGGCGGGCCAAAGGGTAAAAGCGAGGGTCCAATTCAGCGCCTGATTCCCGGGGTCCCATGCAAACCGCAAATACCATCCGCCGCGCCTTCCTCGACTATTTCGGCAAGAACGGCCACGAAGTCGTGTCCTCGAGCCCCTTGGTCCCGCGCAACGACCCGACGCTGATGTTCACCAATGCCGGCATGGTGCAGTTCAAGAACGTCTTCACCGGGATCGAGAAGCGCGATTATGTCCGCGCTGCGACCTCGCAGAAGTGCGTGCGCGCCGGCGGCAAGCACAACGACCTGGACAATGTCGGCTATACCGCCCGCCACCACACCTTCTTCGAGATGCTGGGCAATTTCAGCTTCGGCGATTATTTCAAGGATCGGGCGATCGAGCTGGCCTGGAACCTGATCACCAAGGAATTCGGGCTGCCCAAGGACAAGCTGCTGGTCACCGTCTATCACGATGATGACGAGGCCTTCAACGCCTGGAAGAAGATCGCCGGCTTCTCTGACGACCGCATCATCCGCATCCCGACGTCCGACAATTTCTGGGCCATGGGCGACACCGGCCCGTGTGGCCCGTGCTCGGAAATCTTCTTCGATCACGGCGAGCACATCCCCGGCGGCCCGCCCGGCAGCCCCGACCAGGACGGCGACCGCTTCATCGAGATCTGGAATCTGGTGTTCATGCAGTTCGAGCAGGTGGACAAGGCCACCCGCATCCCACTGCCCAAGCCGTCCATCGATACCGGCATGGGACTGGAACGCCTGGCCGCCGTGCTGCAGGGCCAGCACGACAATTACGACATCGACCTGATGCGCGCCCTGATCGAGGCGTCGGCCAACGCTTCGGGCGCCGATGTCGATGGCCCGCACAAGGTCAGCCACCGCGTCGTCGCCGACCATCTGCGCTCGAGCTGCTTCCTGATCGCCGACGGCGTGCTGCCGTCGAACGAGGGACGCGGCTATGTGCTGCGCCGCATCATGCGCCGCGCCATGCGCCACGCCCACCTGATGGGCTGCACCGAGCCCTTGCTGTGGAAGCTGGTGCCGGCCCTGATCGCCCAGATGGGCGATGCCTATCCCGAACTGGGCCGTGCCGGCGCCCTGATCACCGAAACCCTGAAGCTCGAGGAAACCCGGTTCAAGGCGACGCTGGACAAGGGCCTGAAGTTGCTGGACGACGAACTGACCCGCCTGGGCTCGGGCCAGAAGCTGGCCGGCGAGGTGGCGTTCAAGCTTTACGACACCTATGGCTTCCCGCTCGACCTGACCCAGGACGCCTTGAAGGCCAAGGGTATCGGCGTCGATACCGACGGCTTCGCCGCCGCCATGGAGCGCCAGCGCGCCGAGGCCCGCAAGGCGTGGTCCGGCTCGGGCGAGGCGGCCACCGAGACCTTGTGGTTCGAGACCCGCGAGAAGGTCGGCGCCAGCGAGTTCCTGGGCTATGACGCCACCGACGCCGAGGGCAAGATCGTCGCCCTGGTGGAATCCGGCAAGGCAGTGGAAGCGGTCCATCCCGGCCATGAAGTGATGGTGGTGGCCAACCAGACCCCGTTCTACGGTGAATCCGGCGGCCAGATGGGCGATTCAGGCATCATCACCATCGCCGGCGGCAAGGCCCGCATCGTCGTGCGCGACACCTTGAAGAAGCTGGGCGATCTGATCGTCCATGTCGGCACGGTCGAGGGCGGGCCGGTGACGGTGGGCGAGGACGCCCATTTCGCCGTCGATGTCGCCCGGCGCGACGCCACCCGCGGCCACCATTCGGCCACCCACCTGCTGCACGCCGCGCTGCGCGCCGTGCTGGGCGACCACGTCACCCAGAAGGGCAGTCAGGTCGGGGCCGACCGCCTGCGCTTCGATTTCGCCCACCCCAAGGCGCTGAGCCACGATGAATTGCGCGCCGTCGAAATCCGCGTCAACGATCAGGTCCGCAAGAATGCGGCGGTCGGCACCAAGCTGATGACCCCCGACGCCGCCATCGAGGCCGGGGCCATGGCCCTGTTCGGCGAGAAGTACGGCGAGGAAGTGCGCGTCGTGTCCATGGGCGACTTCTCGGTCGAACTGTGCGGCGGCACCCATGTCGGGCGCACCGGCGACATCGGCGGCATCAAGGTATTGGCCGAAAGCGCCGTCGCCGCCGGCGTGCGCCGCATCGAGGCGGTGACCGGAAGCGCCTTCCTGGCGTGGGCCAACGAGCAGGAAGAATTGCTGGCCAAGACGGCCGCGGTGCTGAAGGCGGCGCCCGCCGACCTGCCGGCCCGCGTCGCCAGCCTGATCGAGGATCGCCGGCGGTTGGAGCGCGAACTGGCCGAAACCCGCAAGCAGATGGCCACCGGCGGCGGTGGCGGCGGCGGTGCCGCCGTCAAGCAGGTGGCCGGCATCAATTTCTCGGGCCGGGTCCTGGACGGCGTGCCGGCCAAGGATCTGAAGGGCATGGCCGACGAGATCAAGAAGCAGATCGGCTCGGGTGTCGTCGCCCTGGTCGCCACCGATGGCGGCAAGGCCAGCCTGGTGGTGGCGGTGACCGACGATCTGACCGGGCGCTTCTCGGCGGTCGATCTGGTCCGGGTCGGATCGGAAGCGGTGGGCGGCAAGGGCGGCGGCGGCCGTCCCGACATGGCCCAGGCCGGTGGCCCCGACGCCACCCAGGCCGCCGAAGCGGTGGCCCGGATCGAGGCGGCGCTGGCCGGCTGACCGGTTTACATTCTTTTGGGATAGGTTCACTCTGAGGTTTCAATGGAAACCTTGGAGGAACCTGTCCATGAAGTTTGTCGTCGCCGTTGCCGCGATCTTGGTGCTGGCCGCCCAGGGCAGCCAGGCCCAGTCCGTCAAGGATACCGTCACCCAGGCCGCCAAGGACGCCGCCACCCAGGCCGCGACCGAGCAGATGAACAAGTCCACCGGGACCTCGACCTCGAGCTCGAAGACGGGCTCGCCCAATTACGGCATGTCGGAAGACCACCGCATGGATGACGAGAAGAAGGGCCACGGCAAGGACAAGAAGGACAAGAAGGACAAGAAGGACAAGAAGGGCAAGAAGGATCGCGATTGATCGTCGCCGCCCGGCACTGTCGATCAGTTTCCGAACGGCGGGCAATTGGGCGCCCCCTTGCGGCTGGGCCACTTTCCCACCAGACCGGCGGCCAGCAGGGCCTGGGCCGCGTCTTCGCCGGTGGGCAAGCCGATGGCGGCATCGACCCGTCCGCCATACTTGTCGTGGGTGATGCGGGTCAGCACCAGCGGCCCGCCATCCAGCAGACGGGCCAGGAAGTCGCGGGCGGCGATGGCCGCTGCGGGGCAGGCCCCGTGCATCTCGGGGGCGTCGACGCCCACCAGCCGCACCCGCACGGTCTGGTCCAGACCCAACCAGACATGCACCCGAACCTCGATTGTGTCGCCGTCGATCACCCGGACAAGCTGGGCCAGATACGGACCGGGCAGCGCTTCCGACGCGGCCGCACGCGGGCACGTCGCCACCAACAGGACGGCGAGGATAAGAAATCTCACGGCCGGGGAAACCGGCCGGAAGCCAGAGCGGCGCCGGGCAAACGGGTCGGGCCGGAGCGACGAATCGGACAACCCGACCCGCCGGCGCCCGCCCTTAGCTTCCGGCCAGTCCTATCCGATCACCGCCGCGCGAAAGCGGCGGTGTAGGAAAAGGAAACCTTCGGCTATAATAGACGTCAGCCATGACCTCGTACTCCTGGTACAGGGTTGTGGTTAGGCGGTGGAGGGGGTGCCAGCCCCCTTCATCGCCGCTCTGTCCGTCATGCGGGCGGACACAAGGCGCATTGTACCGTGATCCGGGGAGAATGATCCACCGGAAAGGGTGGCGCCGCCCGCTCCCACCCGGCCAGCAGGAAAGACACGGATGACAAGGGATGCGCCGCGTTGCAGTGCCCTCGGGCAGGCAGGGGCATGGATTCCCGCCTGTGGATGCGGACTTATGAGTCCGAAACGCAAGCGCAGCATAACCCTCGCCCCTTGTGGGAGAGGGTGGCCGCGAAGCGGCCGGGTGAGGGGCGCGCGCGTCGGCGCGCCATATGATGTGCTTGATACAAAGACGTTTTTTACGCGCTCGCCGCGCGTAAGACCCCTCACCCCCGCGCTTCGCGCGGACCCTCTCCCACAAGGGGAGAGGGTTATGCGGCATCTGCGTGCCCGGACTTTTGCCCCAGTTACTCCAAAACCTAGGCCCCGGGCAGCAGGTCGCGGTCGAACAGGCTGATCAGATCCTCGCCCGAGACCGGGCGGCTGACCAGATAGCCCTGGATCTCGTCGCAGCCCTTCGAGCGCAGGAAGTCGGCCTGCTCGGCGGTTTCGACGCCCTCGGCGATGGCGCGCAGCTTCAAATTATGAGCCAGGTCGATGATGGTCGAGACGATCTCGGCGCCGTCGCCGGTGCCGTCCTCGATGTCGGCGACGAAGGAGCGGTCGATCTTCAGGGCGTCGATGGGAATCTTCTTCAGATAGGACAGCGACGAATAGCCGGTGCCGAAATCGTCGATCGACACATGCACGCCCATGGCGCGCAAATCCCGCAGCACCTGCGAGACGTCATCGACCCGGGCCATCAGTACCGATTCGGTGATTTCCAGCTCCAGGTAATGCGGTTCCAGCCCGCTTTCGGCCAGCGCCTCGGTGACCAGCGATGGGATGTCGCCCTCGCGGAATTGCAGGGTCGAGACGTTGACGGCGATCCGGACCTTGGGCAGGCCCAGTTCATGCCAGCTTTTGCATTGGTGGCAGGCGGCCTTCAAGGCCCAGGCGCCGATTTCCGAGATCAGGCCCATATTCTCGGCCAGCGGAATGAACTCGACCGGCGACACCATGCCCATTTCGGGGTGACGCCAGCGGGCCAAGGCCTCGACACCGGACATCTGGCCGTTCACCAGATTGACCTTGCCTTGATAGACCAGGGTGAATTCATTGCGGGTCAGCGCGTGGCGCAACGCCGATTCCATCGCCAAACGCTCGAACGAGCGGGCGTTCATGGCCGGCGTGTAGAGCTGGAAGGCGTTGCGGCCCAGATCCTTGGCCCGGTACATCGCGGTGTCGGCGTTCTTGATCAGGGTCTCCGCCGTGGTGCCGTCATCGGGATAGACGGCGATACCGATCGAGGTGGTGACGTAAAGCTCGTGGTCGGTGACCTGGAACGGCATCTTGACGTGGGCGATGATGCGTTCGGCCAGCTTGGCCGCGTCCTCGATATGGTCGATTTCGGGCAGCAGCACCACGAATTCGTCGCCGCCCAGCCGGGCGACGGTATCGCCTTCCCGCACGCAATGGCTCAGGCGGTTGGCGGTTTCCACCAACACCCGGTCGCCGATGCCGTGGCCCAGCGAATCGTTGATGCGTTTGAACAGGTCGAGGTCCAGGAACATGATCGCCAACTGGTGGTCGTGGCGGTGGGCGTTGGCGATGGCGATCTGCAGGCGGTCGGTGAACAGGCGGCGGTTGGGCAGCCCGGTCAGCACGTCGAAATAGGCCAGGTTCTTGATGCGCTCTTCGGTGCGCTTTCGCTCGGTGATGTCCGAGAACACCGCCGCATATTGGGTGATGCGCCCGTCCTCGTCGCGGATGACGTTGATGGTCAGCCATTCGGGGTAGATCTCGCCGGTCTTTCTGCGGTTCCACACCTCGCCCTGCCAGACGCCCTCGGCGGCCAGGGTGTCCCACATGGCGCGGTAGAAGGTCTCGTCGTGGCGGCCGGACTTCAAAAGGCTGGGATTCTTGCCGATCACCTCGTCATAGGCATAGCCGGTCAGCAGGGTGAAGGACGGGTTGACGAATTCGATCAGGCCTTGCGGGCTGCAGATGATGATGCCGTCCAGCGACGCCTCGATGACCTTGCGGGCGAGATGCAGGTCCTTGCGGGATTTCAGCAAGGCCTCGTCGCGTTCGCGCAAGGCTTCGTCCAGCCGTTGGACATACTCGTACTGCAAGGTCGCCAGGATGTCCGAGAAGGACAGCAATCCGATCAGCGTGCCGTCGTCATCGGTCACCGCCAGGTGGCGGATATGGCGTTCCTCCAGCATGTTGCGCGCGGCCAACAGGCTGTCGTTCTTGTTCATGCTGATCAGCGGGCGGCTGGCGATCAGGCCGACCCGGGCCGGGACCTCGCCGCCCGAGGCGATGATGCGCACCACGTCGCGTTCGGTGATGATGCCGGGCGCTTCGCCGCGCTCGCCCATCACCACGGCGGCATCGACCTGGCCTGCGCGCATTTCGGCCACGGCCTCGGTCAGCGGCGCCTGGTCGCCGATCATCACCATCGGCCGCTTGATGGCCGAGGCGACGTTGCGCAGCACCAGGAAATGCTCGACCCCGTGGCGCAAGATGACGTCGCTTTGGGTGACTACGCCGACCGGGTGGCCGGCATCGTCGATCACCACGAAATGGCGTACCCCTTCCATCTGGAAACGGACACCGGCGTCGCCCACCGATGTCGAGGCATGGATGGTCTTGATCGGCTTGCTCATCACCGTCGAGATGGGGCGGCGAACCGAGGCGGGGTTGGTGAAATCGATGGCCAGGGCGTCGCGCTCGGTCCAGATGCCGACCGGCAACCCATTCTCGACGATGACGATCGAGCTGCACCGCAGCGACGCCATCTGCCGCGCCGCCTCGACGATCGGAGTCTCGGGCATGCAGGACAGGATTTCCCGGTTGGCGATGCGATCCAGCGTATGTTCTGTCGTCAACGTTCGGCATCCCTTGGCCGCGAATTCAGGCGATGTTCCAGTGTCGTAGGGTTTTGCTCCCAACGCAACCGTCCGAATGCATCAATGCCTTTCCGGAAGGGTAGTCGCAGCCAGACATAGGGAGTAAGGTGACACGGCTGGGGGCAGCGATTAAGGGCGCGAACTCGATGACTGATTCCGGTACCGGTAAGTTGCACGACCTGGCAGACGAGATGCGCAACGAGTTCCTTGACGAGGTGGTCGAGGTTCTGCAGGAGCTTGACGTCAAACTGGATTCCGGCCGCAACGGTCATCAGACCGAGGCTGAGGTGATCGAGCCGTTCCGCCGCGCCGCCCTTCGTTTCAAGGGGCAGGCCGCCAATTTCGGGCTGCGCCAGCTGGCCACGGTGGCGCTGCGCCTGGACGATTACGTTACCCACGCGCCGCGCGTGGTTCCGCCCCGGCTGTGGGACGATCTGCAATCCTTCATCGACATCATGCTGGCCCTGGCCGAGGGTCGGATGGACCCCGACACCGAAACCGCCGCCCTGGTGCGCAAGCTGCCGGCCCGGCTGGGCTTCGACGTCGGCGACATCGAGGTCCGGAACGTCGAGGTGATGCTGGTGATGCCGCCCGGCGCCCAGACCCGCTTCGTCGAGCGCGAAATGCAGCAATGCGGCTACCGCGTCTCGGTGGTGNGAGCCGTTCCGCCGCGCCGCCCTTCGTTTCAAGGGGCAGGCCGCCAATTTCGGGCTGCGCCAGCTGGCCACGGTGGCGCTGCGCCTGGACGATTACGTTACCCACGCGCCGCGCGTGGTTCCGCCCCGGCTGTGGGACGATCTGCAATCCTTCATCGACATCATGCTGGCCCTGGCCGAGGGTCGGATGGACCCCGACACCGAAACCGCCGCCCTGGTGCGCAAGCTGCCGGCCCGGCTGGGCTTCGACGTCGGCGACATCGAGGTCCGGAACGTCGAGGTGATGCTGGTGATGCCGCCCGGCGCCCAGACCCGCTTCGTCGAGCGCGAAATGCAGCAATGCGGCTACCGCGTCTCGGTGGTGCCCGACACCATCGAGGCCTTCTCGCAGGCGGTGCAGACCAAGCCCGACCTGATCGTGGTGTCGGCGATCATGCCCCATCTCGACGGTATCGACCTGGCCATCGGCCTAGTGTCGATGCCGGCCACCCGCAACATCCCCATCGCGGTGATCACCTCGCTGGACCAGGGTGACGAACGTCTGGCCCTGCTGCCGCGCAAGGTGCCGGTGCTGCACAAGGGGCCGTCCTTCGGCGACGACCTGTTCAAGGCCCTGGACGACCTGTTCCTGATCTGATCAGCCCTGGGACAGGGGGAAGGTCATCCGCACCTTCAGGCCCGGCCCGTTATCGTCCAGGTTCAGGGTGGCGCCGTGCAGGTGGGCCACGGCGCGGACCAGCGACAGCCCCAAGCCGTTCCCCGGCGTCGACCGGGTCTGATCCAGGCGGACGAAGCGGTCCAGGACCCGGTCGCAGGCTTCCTTGGGAATTCCCGGCCCCGAATCCGTCACGGCGATTTCGATGGCTTGATCCAGTCCGGCGACGGTCACGGCGACCCGGCCTTGCGGCGGGGTGTATTTGACGGCGTTGTCCACCAGGTTGGCCAGGGCCTGGAACAGCAGATGACGGTCGCCGTCCAACTGCAGGCCAATATCGGCATGGCACGACAGGGAAATCCCCTTGTCCTCGGCCAGCGGCTCGTACAATTCGACCACGTCCTCGGCCAGGCGTGCCGGGTCCAGGGGCTCGAAGCTGTGCAGGCGCTGGCCGGATTCGGCATTGCTGATGGCCAGCAGGGCGTTGAAGGTGGCCAGCAGATTGTCGGCCTCGGCCAGGGTTTCCTCGAGCGTGCGCCGCAAGGCGGCGGCGTCGGGCTCGGCCAGCAGGGCGACGTCGATGCGCGAGCGCAGCCGGTTCAGCGGCGTGCGCAAATCGTGGGCGATGTTGTCGGAGACGGTGCGGATGTTGTCCACCAGCCGCTCGATCTCGTCCATCATGTCGTTGAAGCTGGCCGCCAGTTGGTCGAACTCGTCCCGGGCGCCGCTCAGTTTCATGCGGCTGGTCATGTCGCCGCCGACGATGCGCCGCGCCGTGCGGCTCATGGAATCGACCCGCTGCAGCATGTGCCGGCTGGTCAGATAGCCGCCGACGATGCCCAACAGGATGGTCAGCGCCAGACCCCAGCCCAGGGCGCGGTTGATGGCCGACTTGACGCGGCGGGCTTCGTGCAGCGAGCGGCCGACCAGCAGCTTGTGGCCGTCGGGCAGGATGTACAGGCGGGCCAGGATGTCGGTGCCGAACCGGCCTTCGCCGAACCGTTCGATGGGAAAGCGCATCCAGCCGCCCTCGGCCACCGATTCGGTCGGCCAGCCGAACAGATTGCCGGCCAGGCGGGTACCGTCGGGCGAACTGAGCAGATAGACGGCGCGCCGTTCCAGATCCTGCGAGGCGCGGCTGCCGATGACCTCGGCCATGCCGGTGATTCCGCGCTCGCGATATTGCTCGGACAGGCCGGTGGTCTCGGCCTCGACGGTTTCCTGGATCTGCCACTCGATGAACACCGAGGTCGTCCACGACACCAGGGCCAGAAGCGCGATGGCCGAGACGGTGAAGATGCCCAGATAGGACAGCGCCATCCGAAAGATGGTGGCGCGCAGCAGGGGCGGCAGGGGAAAACTAGCGGGCCGCACGGAGCGAGTATCCGGCGCCGCGCACGGTATGGATCAATTGCTGGTCGAAATCCTTATCGACCTTCTGGCGCAGCCGACTGATATGGACGTCGATCAGGTTGGTCTGCGGGTCGAAATGATATTCCCACACGTTTTCCAGCAGCATGGTCCGCGTCACCACCTGGCCGGCATGGCGCATCAGATATTCCAGCAGGCGGAATTCGCGCGGCTGCAGGTCGATGGCCCGGCCCGAGCGGGTGACGGCGCGGGCCAGCAGGTCGATTTCCAGATCCTCGACCTTCAGGCGGGTGTCGGGCTGGGTGGCCTGGGCGCGCCGGCCCAGTGCCTCGATGCGGGCCAGCAATTCGGCGAAGGCATAGGGCTTGACCAGATAATCGTCGCCGCCGGCCTTCAGGCCGCGGACGCGGTCATCGACCTTGCCCAGCGCCGACAAGATCAGGACCGGGGTGGTGTGGCCGGAATTCCTGAGGGTCTGGATGATGGCCAACCCGTCCAGGCCCGGCAGCATGCGATCGACGATCATCGAATCGTAGCGTTCGGTGGTGGCCAGGAACAGACCGTCGGTGCCGTTGGCGGCGTGGTCCACGGTATGGCCGGCTTCCTTCAGCCCTTTGGCGAGATAGGCCGCCGCCTCACCGTCATCTTCGATCAGCAGGATTCGCATGGTGCTCCCAGATTACCGTGTGGGCCGCCCCAAAGGAAAGCCCCCGCAGCCAGGGGGATCGCTGCGGGGGCCGTTTTCCGCTGGGCCGGCCGAGGGGGGATCGGCCGGTGAAGTGTTCCCGCGGCGGTGGGGGAGGGGGGCCGCGGGACCGGTCGGCGGAGGAGTTCGTCCGCCTGTCGGGGAGAGGATGTCGTCTGCGAGGAGCGCTGGTTCGCTGGACGTCTTGTCTCTTCCTGATGACGACAACTATGCCCGTCGTCTGGTTACACGCACCTTTCGGCATCATTAAATCGCCGTAAGATTCCCGGGAATTGACGGACCTGTCCCGGCGCCTACATCGACGGCGAGGAGGAAAGCCCACCGCACCCCGCGCCGGTGGTGACAGAGCCGGCGTTCGCGCCTATCATCCGGCGCCATGAAAATCCTTGCCCTTCTGGCCATGCTCGTGGCCACCGCTTCCTCTGCCTCGGCCGCCTGCATGGGTCCCGAGGGACTGCCCGAACCCGGCGCCATGCCCAAGCCTGTTGCCGGCCGGTTCGTGCGCACCGCCGACCGCAACCTGGCCTGCGCGGTGGCCAACGATGTCGGCCAATCCATGGCCCACGGCACCAAGCCGACCAGCTTCCTGCCTTGTCTGCGCATTGGCGCGGTGGCGATCTCGCAGGGGCTGCGCCAGGTCGAAGAGGCTTTGGGTCCGCCCGACGCCATCACCGCCATCGACTGGCGTACCGAGGCGCGCGCCTATTTCATCGCCCAGCGTTCGATCCCCAATCCCTATTACGTCGTGACCTATCAGGACGACGTGGCGGTGGCGGTGCAATTGATGGGGCCGCCGACCGAGATGCCGGCGGGCTTTTCCGGCCTGGCGCTGGGGGACACGGTTCAGGCGGTGATCGATCAGTTGGGCAAGCCGTCCCGGCGCTGCCCCGGCAAGGGCAAGGGGGTCGAGACCTGGGTGTGGTCACCCTTTCCCATCGCCATCGACGTGATGGACGGCCATGTGCTGGGCTTCAAGGTGACGTGGATCACCGGGAAATAATCATTCCTCGGGCGGGACCAGGCGCTTCGAGCGGTCCTCGTTGATGGCGACGAAGGTGAAGCTGGCGCTGGTCACCTTGATCTGCTCGGCCTCGCCCCAGCGTCGCCGCACCCAGGCTTCGACCCGCACGGTGATCGAGGATTTGCCGACCTTGATGACCTCGGTATAGCACGACACCTCGTCGCCGACGAACACCGCCTCGTGGAAGGTCATCGCTTCGACGGCGACGGTGACCACCAGCCCCTTGGCGCGGTGGAAGGCATGGGTGCCGCCGGCCAGGTCCATCTGGGCCAGCAGCCAGCCGCCGAAGATCACCCCTTGCGGATTGGTATCGGCCGGCATGGCGACGGTGCGAATCGACAGGCGCCCGCGGGGCGCATTGGTGTTCTCGATGCTTTGCGGGATGGGGGTCATGGTCGGAAATTCACTTTACAAGATGTTGTAGGGCGTTGCGGGCATCCTACAGCATCCGCTTGCGCCGCCCTCATGCTTTCCTATAATGCCCGCCATGTCCGATCTGTTCCAGCCATTGGCCCCCAAGGGGGTCGACTATTCCGCCAAGGATATCGAGGTCCTTGAAGGCCTTGAACCCGTGCGCCGTCGCCCCGGCATGTATATCGGCGGCACCGACGAGCGAGCGCTGCACCATCTGGTCGCCGAGGTGCTGGACAATTCCATGGACGAGGCGGTGGCCGGCCATGCCAGCTGGATCGAGCTGGAGCTCGATGCCGCCGGCAACGCCACCATCCGCGACAACGGCCGCGGCATCCCGGTCGATCCGCATCCCAAATACCCCGACAAGAGCGCGCTGGAAGTGATCCTGACCACGCTGCATTCCGGCGGCAAGTTCGGCGGCGACGCCTACAAGGTGTCGGGCGGCCTGCACGGCGTCGGCGTGTCGGTGGTCAATGCCCTGTCCGACCGGCTGGTGGTCGAAGTGGCGCGCGAGCGCAAGCTTTACCGCCAGGAATTCAGCCGGGGCGTCGCCCAGGGCGGGCTGGTCGAGGTGGGCGCGGTCCAGAACCGGCGCGGCACCACCGTCACCTTCCATCCCGATCCGGAAATCTTCGGCGACCGCGCCTTCTTGAAGGCCCGCACCCTTTACCGCATGGCCCGCTCGAAGGCCTATCTGTTCCGCGGCGTGCAGATCCGCTGGAAGTGCGATCCGTCCCTGCTGGACGATACCGACGAGATCCCGGCGGAAGATACCCTGCATTTCCCCAACGGCCTGTCCGACTTCCTGGACAGCGTGCTGAACAAGCGCCCGCTGCTGACGCGCGGCTTCTTCGCCGGCATCGCGCCCCTGGCCGACGATATGGGGCAGGTGGAATGGGCGGTGGCCTGGCCCGACGATGACGAGGACGGCTTCACCAACACCTATTGCAACACCGTGCCGACCCCCGACGGCGGCACCCACGAGGCGGGCCTGCGCAACGCCCTGACCCGGGGCCTGCGCGCCTATGGCGAGTTGCTGGCCAACAAGAAGGGGGCGGCCGTCACCAGCGAGGACGTCATGGGCGGCGCCTGCGTTCTGGTCAGCCTGTTCCTCAAGGACCCGCAATTCCAGGGCCAGACCAAGGACAAGCTGGTCAGCACCGAGGCCACCCGCCTGGTCGAGAACGCCATCAAGGACCATTTCGACCACTGGCTGTCGGGCGACCCGGAATCCGGCAAGGCCCTGCTGGCCCGGATCATCGAGCGGGCGGAAGAACGCCAACGCAAGAAGCTGGCCAAGGAAACCACCCGCAAGACCCCGACCAAGCGGCTGCGGCTGCCCGGCAAGCTGGCCGATTGCTCGCGCCAGGTGGCGGTCGGCACCGAACTGTTCCTGGTCGAGGGCGATTCGGCCGGCGGCTCGGCCAAGTCGGGCCGCAACCGCGAGATTCAGGCGATCCTGCCGCTTCGGGGCAAGATCTTGAACGTCGCCTCGGCCTCGACCGACAAGCTGCGCCAGAACCAGGAACTGAAGGATCTGATCGAAGCGCTGGGCTGCGGCGCCCGCGATTCCTATGACGATGAAAAGCTGCGCTACGAGCGGGTCATCATCATGACCGACGCCGACGTCGATGGCGCCCATATCGCCAGCCTGCTGATGACCTTCTTCTACCAGGAAATGCCCGACCTGATCAGGAACGGCCATCTGTTCCTGGCGATGCCGCCGCTGTACCGCCTGGCCCACGGCCAGCTGGTGGTCTATGCCCGCGACGACGCCCACAAGGAAGAGCTGCTGAAGACCACCTTCGCCGGCAAGAAGAACATCGAGATCAGCCGATTCAAGGGCCTGGGCGAAATGCCACCGGCGCAATTGAAGGAAACCACCATGGATCCCAAGCGCCGCACCTTGATCCGCGTCACCTTGCCGTCGGGCCGCACCGAGGAAGACCGCGAGGAAGCCAAGGATGTCGCCCATCTGGTGGAGACCCTGATGGGCCGCAAGCCGGAACTGCGTTTCCACTATATCCAGAAGCACGCCCGCTTCGTGCAGGACCTCGACCTGTGAGCGCCCGCATCCAGCCCGGCCATGTGGTCACCCTGGCCTATTCCGTGCGCGGCAGCGACGGCCACATGGTGGACGAGGGGCGCGACCCGCTGGTCTATCTGCATGGCGGCCACGATGCCATCTTCCCCCGCATCGAGGAAGCGCTGGCCGGCAAGGTGGTGGGCGACACCCTGACCATCCGCTTGTCGCCCGAAGATGCTTTCGGCGATTACGATGCCGGCTTGGTCACCCTGGTCGATCTGGCCGAATTGCCGGCCGACGCCGAGCCGGGCATGCAGATCGAGGCGACGCCGACCGACGGCGGCGAATCGGTTCTTTACACCGTCACCGAGATCGCCGAGGGCAAGGCGGTGCTGGACGGCAACCATCCGCTGGCCGGCATGGACCTGCTGTTTTCCTGCGAGGTCAAGGCGATCCGCCCGGCGACCGAGGACGAAAAAAAGGCCGGCCACATTTTGTAGGCCGGCCGTCTTTTTCTTGAAGAGGTCAGGAGCTAGTGCACCTTGGCCTTGGACAGGAAGCACAGGCAGCCATCGTCATCCTTGCGGCAGGTGTTGACGAAGCCCTCGCACTGGCAGAAGGCGTTGAAGCCGTGAATGTCGTTGCGCGCCTTGTTGGCGTCGGCGGCGGAGATCATGCCCTTTTCGACCGCCTTGTGGACCGGGACGAAATCCTTGCATTCATGACAGCTCGACATGGTCAGACCCCCGATACGAATTGACATGCTGTCATCCTAGGGCGGGCAAGCTGTGCGCGGAACACCCCAAGGGTGGGCCAACCGCCCGCCCAGAAGAACCAACCCATCCCCCTAGTCCTTTGGAATCAACGCAAAAAAGCCACCCCGCAGGGTGGCTTTTCGCATTTCAAGGCGGGTAGGAGGGTCCGAAAACCCTACATCAGGCCCTTGTCGGTCAGCAGCGCCTTCAACTCGCCGTTGGCCGCCATCTCGCGCACGATGTCGCAGCCGCCGACGAACTCGCCCTTGACGTAAAGCTGCGGCAGGGTCGGCCAGTTGGTGTACTGCTTGATGCCCTCGCGCAAGGAGGAATCGACCAGGATGTCGATGCCCTTGAACTTGACGCCCAGTTCCGACAGGACCTGAACCACGGCGGCGGAAAAGCCGCATTGCGGGAACATCGGGGTCCCCTTCATGTAGAGAACGATGTCGTTCTCGGCCAGGTCCTGCTGGATACGCTCGAAAACCGGATTGCTCATGGACATAACCCTGCTTGCTGGGGATTAAGGCGGATTGCGGTCAATGTAGGATGGGCCTGGGTGATATGCAACCGCCAAGCCGGGTTTTTTGGCCTGCCTCACAGGTTGTAAAAACACATGAAACAAGCCCGTAAATGGGGCATAGTGCCGGGATCGGGAAGAGGTTCCGGGGGGAATGATGACGGAGTTGATGTCGTGGGTATCGCCGGCCTTGACGGCGATGATGCCATTGTTCGTGCTGGCGTGCGGCATGCTGCTGCCGACCTATCTGTCGCGGGTCAAGCAAAGCGAACTGGAGCGCCTTGCCGCCAGCTATGCCGGCATCGAGCGGGCGCGCGGCTTCCAGTCGGCGCAGCAGATGGCCGACCGCTTCTCGGTGACGCATTTCATCATTCCGGTGGCCTTCACCACCTTCCAGGTGTCGATCCTGTCCTTCCTGACCTTCTACGGCGCGCGCATCGACCCGCTGGCCAAGGATTTCATCCTGGGCGGCGCCGACATCATCAAGGGCGATTACCAGAATTACGCGATGCTGACCTTGTGCACGGTGTCGTTCGCCTTTCTGGGGGCCTTCATCTGGATGATCCAGAACCTGGTGACCCGCATCGTGTCGCGCAACATCAACCCGGCCACCTTCTACGCCATGAGCGTCAACATCTTGCTGGCCACCACCCTGGCGGCGGTGCTGCACCACATCTATCACGGCGGCCTGGACGAGGTGTTGGGCCTGCCCAGTGCGTCGGATAAGCCGTCCTTGCTGATCGTGATGGCCTTCCTGACCGGCATGGCGCCGGACATCATGCTGGACAAGCTGCGCCGCGGCCTGAAGTTCTTCCGCCCCGAAGGCGAGGCGGCCAGCATGCCGTTGACCACCATCCAGGGCATTTCCAGCTTCACCGCGTTCCGCTTGAAGGAAATGGGCCTGGATGGCGTTCAGAACCTGGCCCAGACCAATCCGGTCGAGCTTTACATGATGACGCCGGCTTCGATTCAGACCTGCCTGGATTGGGTGGGCCAGGCGCAGCTGCAGCTGTCCTTTCCCGACAAGGCGGCGGCGCTGGGGCCGCTGGGGGTGCGGACCATGCTGGATTTCCACGCCATGGATGATGCCATCCTGGCCGGCCTGACCGGCTGGAGCGCCGAGCAGGTGGCCAACGCCAAGCGCCGGGTGGACCAGACGCCGTCTTTCGCCAGCCTCAGGGAGCTGAACGCGCTGCTGGTGGGGGCGGTCTAGGCCTTGGCCCAGTCGGGCGCGGTTTCGGGTGTGGCGGTCTGCAGGGCCAGGGCGTGCAAATCGCCGCCCATCATGCCCTTCAACGAGGCATAGACCATCTGGTGCTGCTGCACCCGGCTTTTGCCGGCAAAGGCCGAACTGACCACCAGGGCCGAATAATGGTCGCCGTCGCCGCGCAGGTCCTCGATGATCACCTTGGCGTCGGGAAAGGCTTCCTTGATCATTTTTTCGATCACACCGGCTTCCATGGGCATGGGCTTTGCTCCTTGATTTCGCGATTGCTGCAAGTATGGGGGCTTGGCGCGTCGGCGCAACCCCTGCTTTAGCGTTTCGGCCAGGAATATAGGGCCAGGGCCGCCCAGATCACCGGGAAGGCGACGGCGTGGGCCATGGTGAAGGCCTCACCCAGCACCAGCACCGCCATCAGCATCTGCACCGTCGGATTGATGTAGAACAGCATCCCCAGGGTCGACAGGCGCAGCCGGCGGGCACCGACGGCGAACAGAACCAGCGGGATGGCGGTGATCGGGCCGGCCAGGGCCAGAAGCCCGATGGTCCGGCCATCGGCCTGGCCCACCTCGCCGCCGCCGATCCAGACCAGATAGGCCAGCGCGGGCAGCACCATCCACCCGGTCTCGACCGCCAGGCCCGCCAGGGCCGGCACATTGATGGTTTTGCGCAGCAATCCGTAGAACGCCATGCTGAAGGCCAGCACCAGCGCCACCCAGGGAATGCCGTTTCCGTGCGCCACCAGCCAGCCGACCGCCAAGGCGGCCAGCCCGACCGCCACCGACTGGCGCCCGGACAGGCGCTCGCCCAGGACCAGGCGGGCCAGCAGGACCGACACCAGCGGATAGATGAAATAGCCCAGGCTGGCTTCCAAGGCCCGGCCGTTGGCCGAGGCCCAGATGAAGCCGCCCCAATTGGCACCGATGGCCAAGGCCGAGGCGGCCAGTCCCAGCGCGTGGCGCGGATTGCCAAGGATGGCCCGGATGTCGGCCAGGCGTCGCCACAAGGCCAGCACCAGGACCGAGAACAAGGTGGTGCCGATGGCCCGGTGCGCCATGATCTCGGCGGCCGGCAGGCTGCCGAGCGCGTGGAAATAGACGCCGAACACGCCCCAGCTGACGAATGCCAGCAAGACGGCCATGATGCCAAGGCGGGTCTGGTCCATGATCAAGGGATCTGCCGAACAATCGAGCCGGCAGTGTAGGAGCCGGGATCGCCCCAAGGAAGTCCTAAAGTCCCAGATAGGCTTCCTTGATCCGTTCGTCGGCCAGCAGGGTCTTGCCGGTATCGCTCATCACCACCGATCCGGTCTCCAGCACATAGCCGCGATCGGCGATGGCCAGGGCGGCATAGGCGTTCTGTTCGACCAGGAAGATGGTGGTTCCCGCTTCCTTCAAGGCGACGACGGCGTCGAAGATTTCCTGCACCAGCAAGGGGGCCAGGCCCATGCTGGGCTCGTCCAGCAGCAACAGGCGCGGATGGCTCATCAGGGCGCGGGCGATGGCCAACATCTGCTGCTGGCCGCCCGACAGCGTGCCGGCCGGCAGTTCCCGCTTCTTGAACAGAATCGGGAACATGTCGTACATGCGCTTCATGTCGGCTTCGACGTCGCAGCCTTTGCGGCGATAGGCGCCCAGGCGCAGATTGTCCTCGACCGACATCGGGCCGAACACCTGGCGGCCTTCCGGCACCTGGGCGATGCCCAGCGCCACGCGGGCATCGGCCGGCATGCGGGTGATGTCCTTGCCGTCGAACTTGATGGTGCCGGCGGTGAGGGGCTGCACGCCCGAGATGCCGCGCAGCAAGGTGGTCTTGCCGGCGCCGTTGGCACCGACCAAGGCGACCAGTTCGCCCTCGCGGACCTCGACATCGATGCCGCGCAGCGCCTGGATGCGGCCGTAATGACTGGTGATCCCGGAAATTTCGAGCAGCATCACGCATGGGCTCCCAAATAGGCGGCGACGACATCCGGGTTGGCCCGAACCTCGGCCGGCGTGCCCTCGGCCAGCTTGCGGCCGTAATCGATGGCCAGGATGGCATCGGAAATGCCCATGACCATCTTCATGTCGTGTTCGACCAGCACCACGGTCACGCCGGTCTGGGCGACCTTCTTGATGACCTCGTCGATCTCGCGGCTTTCGGTGGCGTTCAGGCCGGCGGCCGGCTCGTCCAGCAGCAAAAGGCGGGGCTTGGCCGCCAGGGCTCGGGCGATTTCCAGCCGCTTCAGGGCGCCATAGGGCATCTGGGCGGCATCCGCGGTCACGTACTTGGCCAGGCCGACGAACTCCATCAGCGACGCGCAATAGTCGCGGCACTCGCGGTCCTTGCGGGTGACCGACGGCAGCCGCAGGAAGGATGGCAGGAAGCGGCGGTCCAGATGCAGATGGTGGCCGACCATGACGTTCTCGATGGCCGGCATGTTGAAGAAGATCTGCAGGTTCTGGAAGGTCCGGCTCATGCCCATGGCCGCCAGCTCGTAAGGCTTCTTGCCGGCGATGTCCTTGTCGTCGAACAAGATCTTGCCGCAAGACGGGGTGTAGACGGCGGTGATCAGGTTGAACAGCGTGGTCTTGCCGGCGCCGTTCGGTCCGATGATCGAATGGATGGTGCCGGGGTTGATGGTGAAGGACAGGTCCTCGATGGCGTGGATGCCGCCGAACTCCTTGGACAGACCGTCGACTTTCAGCAAGCTCATCGTGCGGCCCCCCGCTTGCGGAATTGGCTGACCACGGCCGGCAGCAAACCCTTGGGCAGGAAGATCATCATGCCCATCATGATGCCGCCCAGGACCATCGCCTCGTAATCCTCGACGAAGGTCAGGACCTGCGGCAGCAGGGTCAGGATCACCGCGCCGATGACCGACCCGAAGGTCGAGGCCATGCCGCCCAGCACCACCATCACCACGAACTCGACCGAGCGGAAGAAGCTGCCGATATCGGGGGTGATGAAGCCGTCCTTGTGGGCGAACAGCGAGCCGACCAGGCTGGCGAACACCGCCGAGACCACGAACACCATCACCTTGTAGGACGAGGTATCGACGCCGACCACCTCGGCGCCCACCTCGGAGCCGTGCACGGCACGCAGCGCGCGGCCTACGGGGCTGTCGATCAGGTTCAAGGACAGCCACACCGTCAGCACCAGCAACACCGCCGCCGCCCAGTACCACATGCGGTCGCCCATCATGGTGAAGCCCATCAGGCTGAACGGATCGATGCTCATGCCATCGGGGCCGCCGGTGATCCGCGCCTCGGTCTTCAGCACGATGTGGATGATGATGCCGATGCCCAGCGTGGCCATGGCCAGGTAATGGCCCTTCAGCTTCAGGATCGGCCGGCCGACCAGATAGGCCAGCAGCCCGACCAATGCCGCCGAGATCAGCATCGCCGGCAGGGGCGCGACCTTGTAGGTCGAGGTCAGGATCGCCGATCCATAGGCGCCCAGCGCGAAGAAGCCGGCATGGCCCAGGCTGATCTGACCGGCATAGCCGATCAGCAGGTTCAGCCCGACGCAGACCACCGCGTTGAACAAGGCCTTGACGGCGACGTCGTAGAAATAGGCGTTGGGGAAACCCAGCGGGGCCAGGGCGAGGATGGTCGCCAGCGCCGCCAGGCCGCCGATGCGCGCGTTTTTCCACATGATGATCACACCCGGTCAGTGCCCTTCTTGCCGAACAGGCCGTTCGGCAGGAAGAACAGGACGAACAGAATGATGACGAAGGCGACCGCGTCCTTGTAGGCGGACGACAGGTACCCCGAGGCCAAGGCCTCGGCGATACCGACGACCAGGCCGCCGACGATGGCGCCCAGGCCGTTGCCCAGCCCGCCCAGCACGGCGGCCGAGAAGCCCTTCAGGCCCAGCATGATGCCGGCTTCGTAATTGGTGAAGGTGATCGGCGTCACCACGATGCCGCCGACCGCGCCCAGCAGGGCCGACAGCGCGAAGCTGACCATCAGCACCTTCTTGACGCCGATGCCCATCAACTGGGCGGCCAGGCGGTTGAACGAGGTGGCCAGCATGGCCTTGCCGAACAGGGTGCGGTTGAAGAACCACCACAGCGCCACGATCACCAGGACCGAGATGCCGACCACCCAGATGCTTTGCGGCATCAAGGTCGCGCCGGCGACGTTGATCGGGGTCTCGCCCGAGAAGGCCGGCAGCGAATGGAATTCCTTGTCCCACACCACCTGGGCCAGGCCGCGCAGGAAGATCGAGGCGCCGATGGTGATGATGATGATGGTCACCACGTCGGAATTGCGCGCCGGCTCGATGGCGAATTTTTCCAGGGCCACGCCGACCATCATGGTCACCACCACCGCAAGCAGGATGGCCAGCGGCAGCGGCAGACCGGCCGCGACCATCATCGAGGTCGCCATGCCGCCGATCATGATGAACTCGCCCTGGGCGAAATTGATCACGTGGCTGGCATTGTAGATGATGGCGAAGCCCAGTCCGGCCAGGGCGTAGATGGCGCCCGACGTCAGACCCGCGAACAGGTATTGCAGCAATTCGGCAAACATGGAGCCCCCAGGGGTTGGCGGTGGCGGGGAGCCGCGATCGGCCCCCCGCTCTTAACCAGGTCTGGTCAGTCGGCCAGGACCCAGTCGCCCTTCTTGACTTCGACCATGCGGAAGGCCGACAGCGACAGGCCCATATGGTCTTCCGGCGACATCGACACCAGGCCGCCGGTGCCGACATAGCCCGAGGTCTTCTCGATCTCGGCGCGGACCTTTTCCTTGTCGGTCGAGCCGGCGCGCAGGATCGCGGCCAGGGCGATCTGCAGGCCGTCATAGGCATGGCCGGCGAAGGTCGAGACGTCGGACTTGAAAGCCGCCTCGTATTCCTTCTTGAAGGCGGTCACGACCGGCTTCTGCGGGTCGGTGGCGCCCAGTTGTTCGGCCACCACCAGGCCGGCGGCCGGCAGGCGGATACCCTCGGCGGCGTCGCCGGCCAGCTTGATGAAGTCCTTCGAGGCGACACCGTGCGACTGGTACAGCGGAACGCTCATGCCCAGCTGCTTGAAGTTCTTGGTGACGATCGCCGGACCCTGGCCGAAGCCGAAATTGAACACGGCCTGAACGCCGGCGGTGTTCTTGATCTTGGTCAGCTGGGCGGTGACGTCGGGGTCCTTGGGCGAATAGACCTCGTCGGCGACGATCTGGATGCCGTAGATCGGCGCGACCTTCAGCGACTGGTCATGGCCCGACTTGCCGAAGCCGGCATCTTCCGAGATCATCGCGACCTTGGAAATGCCCTTCTTCTTCATGTCCAGGAACACCTTCTCGGCCGCCATGCGGTCGGTGTGCGGGGTCTTGAACACCCACTTCTTGACCGGGTCGATGATGTCGATGCCGCCGGCCAGCGAGATGAACGGCACGCCGGCCGGTTCGACCACCTTGATGGCCGCCATCGAGGTGCCGGTGGTGGTGCCGCCGATGATGATATCGACATTGTCGTTCTGGATCAGGCGCTTGGCGAAGGTCACCGCCTTGTCGGGGGCGCCGGCATCGTCATAGTGGATCAACTCCACCTTCTTGCCCCGGACGCCGCCATCCTTGTTCAGGCGCTCGACGTACATTTCCAGGGTCTTCTTTTCCGGTTCGCCCAGGAACGAGGCCGGTCCGGTCACCGAAAGGAACGCGCCGATCTTGATGGTGTCGGCCGCCTGGGCGGCGCCCGCAAAGGTGCCGACCGCAAAGACGGCACACGCCGCCACACCCCACTTGACGAGGCTACGCATTGGTTTTCCTCCCTCATACTTATGTCCGCGGCTTATATCCGCCGCGTGACAAGATTAACGCTATTGTGCCCCAGGGCAACGACTTCTGCCAACCTTTTTTTGGTAATCCGGTACCGAATTGCCGCGTGGTCGGGGCGCGGGCTTTTTTCGTGCTCTCCCGTTCGTGCTGGAAACCAATGGGTTTCCGTATTAAGAAGACGCTCTCCCTTTCGAACCAACCCAGGGACGCCCTTCGTGAAAGCCGCCGTCATCGTCTTCCCCGGTTCCAACTGCGACCGCGACGTCGCCGTGGCGCTGGAGGCCAGCATGCGCGCCAAGCCGCTCATGGTCTGGCATCGCGACACCGAACTGCCCAAGGTCGACCTGGTGGTCGTTCCCGGCGGATTCTCCTATGGCGATTACCTGCGCTGCGGCGCCATGGCGGCACACTCGCCGATCATGCGCGAGGTCAAGGCCCGGGCCGATGCCGGAATGCGGGTGCTGGGCATCTGCAACGGCTTCCAGATCCTGACCGAATCGGGTTTGCTGCCCGGCGTGCTGATGCGCAACAAGGATCTGAAGTTCATCTGCAAGGACGTCCATCTGCGGGTCGAGAACGACCGCACCGACTTCTGCCGCTATTACCGCTCGGGCGACGTGGTGCGCTTCCCCATCGCCCACGCCGAGGGCAATTGGTTCGTCGAGCCCAAGGCCTATCGCGAGATGGAGGATAACGGCCAGATCGCCTTCCGCTACGCCACCGCCGAAGGCAAGGTCGACGCCGAGTCCAATCCCAACGGTTCGTTGGGCAATGTCGCCGGCATCTATAACGAGAAGTTCAACGTGCTGGGCCTGATGCCGCACCCCGAGCGCCTGGCCGAGGACCTGCTGGGCGGTTCCGACGGCCGCTTGATGTTCGATTCGCTGGTGGAGGCGTTGTCGTGAGCCAGATTACCCCGGATATCCTTGCCAGCCACGGCATCAAGCCCGACGAATACACCCGCATCCTCGAGATCATGGGGCGCGAGCCCAACCTGACCGAGCTGGGCATCTTCTCGGTGATGTGGTCGGAACATTGTTCCTATAAGTCCTCGAAGAAGTGGCTGAAGACCCTGCCGACCAAGGCCGACTGGGTGATCTGCGGCCCGGGCGAGAATGCCGGCATCATCGATATCGGCGAAGGCGACGCCATCGTCTTCAAGATGGAAAGCCACAACCACCCCAGCTTCATCGAGCCCTATCAGGGTGCGGCGACCGGCGTCGGCGGCATCCTGCGCGACGTCTTCACCATGGGGGCGCGCCCCATCGCCAACATGAACGCGCTGCGCTTCGGCGATCCCAGCCATCCCAAGACCCGGCATCTGGTGGCCGGCGTGGTGGCCGGCATCGGCGGCTACGGCAATTGCGTCGGCGTGCCCACCGTGGGCGGCGAGACCAATTTCCACAAGTCGTACAACGGCAACATCCTGGTCAACGCCATGACCGTCGGTCTGGCGCGCACCGACAACATCTTCTATTCGGCCGCCGCCGGCATCGGCAATCCGGTGGTCTATTTCGGCTCGAAGACCGGCCGCGACGGCATCCACGGCGCCACCATGGCCAGCGCGGAATTCGACGAGAACTCGGAAGAGAAGCGTCCCACCGTCCAGGTCGGCGATCCCTTCACCGAGAAGCTGCTGATCGAGGCCTGCCTGGAACTGATGGCCACCGATTCCATCGTCGCCATCCAGGACATGGGGGCGGCCGGCCTGACCTCGTCGTCGTTCGAGATGGCGTCGAAGGGCGGTCTGGGCATCGAGATGGACCTGGATTCGGTGCCGATGCGCGAAGAGGGCATGAGCGCCTACGAGATCATGCTGTCGGAATCGCAAGAACGCATGCTGATGATCCTGAAGCCGGGCAAGGAAGACGTGGCCCGCGCGATCATGGACAAGTGGGAGCTGGATTTCGCGGTGATCGGCGTGTTGACCGGCACCGGCCGCATGGTGCTGAAGCGCCATGGCGAGGTGGTGGCCGACCTGCCCATCGACCCGCTGGCCCAGGCCAGCCCGGAATATGACCGCCCGTGGGTTCAGCCCGCCAAGTTGCCGGTGGTCAAGCTGGAAGACGTGCCGGCGGTGGCGCCGATCGAGGCGCTGAAGACCCTGCTGGGCTGCCCCGACCTGGCGTCGAAGCGGTGGATCTATCAGCAATACGACCACATGGTGATGGGCGACACCGTCCAGCGTCCGGGCGGCGATGCCGCCGTGGTGCGCATCCATGGCTCGGACAAGGCGGTGGCCATCACCACCGACTGCACCCCGCGTTATTGCCAGGCCGACCCGCACGAGGGCGGCCGTCAGGCGGTGGCGGAAGCCTATCGCAACATCTCGGCCACCGGTGCCTTGCCGATGGCGGTGACCGACAATCTGAATTTCGGCAATCCGGAAAAGCCCGAGATCATGGGTCAGATCGTCGAGGCCATCAAAGGCATGGGCGAGGCCTGCCGCGATCTCGACTTCCCCGTGGTGTCGGGCAACGTCTCGCTTTACAACGAGACCCAGGGCGCGGCGATCCAGCCGACCCCGGCCATCGGCGCCGTCGGTCTGTTGAAGGATGTGTCCAAGCACACCACCATCGCCTTCAAGGGGGCGGGCAATTCCATCGTTCTGTTCGGCGAGACCAAGGGCTGGATGGGCGCTTCGCTGTATCTGCGCGAGGTGTGCGGACGGGAAGAGGGCGCTCCGCCGCCGGTGGCCCTGCACCGCGAACGGCGCAAGGGCGAATTGGTGCGCGACCTGATCGACCAGGGCCTGGTCAAGGCCTGCCACGATGTCTCGGACGGCGGCCTGCTGGTCGCGGTGACCGAGATGGCGCTGGCGTCGGGCATCGGTGCCAGCCTGGAGGCTCCGTCGGCCATCGCCCTGCATGGCTGGTGCTTCGGCGAGGATCAGGGCCGCTATGTGCTGGAAGTGGGCGCGGACGACCTGGCCTCGGTGCTGGAAGCGGCGCAAGGACGGGATGTCGGCGCCCGAATCATCGGCACCACCGGCGGCCATTCCATCAATGTTGCCGGCCAGTCGGCCACGGTCGAGGACCTGAAGGCCATCCATGAAGCGTGGATGCCGGCCTATATGGGCGCCGAGATGTCGGGGCACTGATCGGGGCAATGATCCAAGGCCCGGCTTCCCGATGGAGGCCGGGCCTTTTTCATGTGCGAACGATCTCCAGCCGATAGACGGTCTTCAGGAAGGCGAACAGTTCGCGCCCGTGGGCCAGCCACCATTCTGCGCCGGGACGGTCGGGCCGGGCCGGGAAGCCGGTCACCGTCAGGCCCGTGCGGGCGAAGATGTAGCGGGCGCGCGGCAGGTGGAAGGAATCGGTCACCACCAGCACCCGGCCCCAGCCTTGCGCCGCGATGATCGGAGCCGACAGCCGGGCGTTGTCGATGGTATTGCGCGAGCGATCCTCGACATGGACGCGGCTGGGGGCGATGCCGGCAGCCAGCGCCAGGTCGCGCATGACGTGGGCCTCGGGGACCGGATGGCTGACCGGGCCGCCGCTCATCAGCACGTGCCCGACCAGATCGGCGCGTGCCAGGGCGCAGGCCACGGCGACGCGCCGCGCCAGGGCCGGCGACGGGCGGCCGTCGGGCAACACTTTCGCCCCAAGAACGATGGCGACGTCGAACTCGACAGCGATGGGCGCGTTCATATAAGCATGATGCGATAAATCGACGGAGGATGCCATGCAACGGCGGCGCAATGTGGATGTGATGGTGGAGGCGCTGAAGCCCGAAGGCAAGCGTATCCTGGATGTCGGCTGCGGCGACGGCAACGTGGTCCGGCTTTTGACCAAGAAGGGCGCCCATGTGGTGGGCGTCGAATGTTCGCCCCGCCAATTGGCCAAGGCCCGCGCCACGCCTAAAGTCGGCGACGAGGACATCGTCGAGGGCGTCGGCCAGGCCCTGCCGGTCGGCGACGCCAGCTTCGACGCCGTGGTGTTCTTTCACTCGCTGCACCACGTCCCGGCCGAAGTGATGGGCCAGGCCCTGCGGGAAGCCGCCCGTGTGCTGAAGGCCGGCGGCCTGCTGTACGTGTCGGAACCGATCGCCGAGGGGCTGTTCTTCGAAACCTGCAAGCCGGTCGATGACGAAACCCAGGTGCGCGCGCTGGCCCAGGCCGCCCTGGCCCATGTGCCGGGCATGGAGCCGGTCGACGACATCGTCTTCCTGCATACCGTGTCCATGGCCGATTACGCCGCCTTCCGCGAACGCATCGTCTCGGCCAATGCCGAGCGCGAGGCCATCTTCGACCGCCTGGACGGGGAAATGCGGGCGCTGTTCGCCAAGAACGCCCGCCCGGCCGAGGGCGGCGGCTACGAGTTCGATCAGCCGATCCGCGCCAGGATTCTGCGCCGTTTACATTCGTAAAAATTAATATTACAAATTTCGCAAACACGCCATCAGGGAGGAGAGCGATGGGTTACGCGGATTTGGAAAAGACCGGCAACGGTTATCTGGTCAACACCGCCGATTGGTCGCCGGCCATCGCCGACGAGATCGCGGCCGCCGAAGGCCTGGCGCTGACCGAGAAGCATTGGGACCTGATCAATTATCTGCGCGAAGAGTTCTTCGACAACAACGAGAACCAGCCCAACGAGCGCCATATGTGCAAGGCGATGAGCGAGCGCTGGGGCGGCTCGGTGGCGACCAAGGACCTCTACGACCTGTTCCCCATGCAGCCGTCGAAGCAGGCGGGAAAGATCGCCGGCCTGCCCGAGACCAAGCGCAAGGGCGGTTACTAGTGTCCTGCCCCGGAAATTCGCATGCGAGTTTCTGGGATAAGCAGGCCACCATACTAGGCGAAAGTATGGTGTGCCCCCTTTTCAGGCCGGGGGCCTAGGCCTATATTGTGGCGAGGGCGGCGACTGGCCGCCCTCGTGTTTCCCCACATCGTGCCTGGAAATCCATGTTTTCCGATACCGCCCATCTGCCCATCGAGGCCGGTCCGCTGTCTGCCGCGCTGCAAGGCTGGAAGAAGTCCTTATCCGTGGCTGGCGTGCTGGCCCTGGTGCCTGAAGCCGAGGCGGGGAAGATTCCCGTTCTTCAGTCGGCCTGTCGCCAGCACGGTGTGGCGCTGGCCGGGGCGGTGTTTCCGGCCCTGATCGACGGGGCGTCCGAGGTGCGAAGCGGGGTTCGGCTGATCTGCCTGGAGCTCATGGCGCCGATGGTGGTCATGGGCGGTCTGGACGGGCCATCCGGTCAAGAGGAATTTGTCGAGCGGTGCGGTGCCTTGCGGGAGGTGGTGGATTGGGGCTCGGCGCCACCGATCTTGTTCACCATCTTCGATTCGACCCTGCCCAATCTGGACACCATCCTGCGCCGCTTTGCCGACCGCCTGGAAGATCGGTTCCGCTATGTCGGCGCCAATGCCGGCAGCGAAAGCTTCGCCCCGATCCCCTGTCTGTTCGACGGCTTTTCGACATTCGAGCGCGGGGGGCTGGCATTGTTGTTGCCGCCGCACGACGCGGTCGCGGTCGAACACGGCTTCAAGATTCCCATCAACATCATGCGGGTCAGCCAATCCCATCAGAACACCATCGCAGGCCTGAACGGTCGCCCGGCGTTCGAGGTCTATCAAGAAATGATCGCCAGCGCCTATGGCGTCGCCATGACTGCCGACACCTTCTACAGCGAGGCCGTGCATTTCCCGCTGGCGATTCTGTCGGGAAATTCCCTGCCCCAGATCCGCATACCGGTGGCACTGGCGGCGGACCACGCGATGACCTGCGTCGGCGAGGTCCAGGAAGGCGCGGTCGCCGTCGTCATGAAGGCGCCCTCGGTCGAGGAAAGCGATTGCGTCGCCCGCATCGCCGACCGGCTTGGTCCGGGCCTGGCCGGATTGCTGACCTTTTATTGCGCCGGCCGCCGCATGCACCTGGGCGTCGCCCAGGTGTCGCGCGAGTTGGGGCAACTGGCCGTGCAGGTCGGCACCCCCAACCAATTCGGCGCCCTGTCCCTGGGCGAGATTTCAGCCGACAGCCATGGCGACCCGGTGTTCCACAACGCCGCCCTGGTCTGCCTGGGGGTCACGCAGCGGTCTGCGTGACGAACTTCTCGATCTCGACCTCGTCGATCTGTTCGGGCAGCAAGAAGCGCTCGGCGTAGTCGCGATAGACGCCGGACGTCAGGAACAGGTCGAACAGGTCGGGGTCGATATGGCCGTCCTTCTTGAAGAAGGACAGGATCTTCACCGATTCCGACAGGGTCTTGGCCTTCTTGTACGGCCGGTCCGACGCCGTCAGCGCCTCGAAGATGTCGGCGATGGCGGTGATGCGGGCCGGGATCGACAGGTGATCCTGGGTCAGCTTGCGCGGGTAACCGCTGCCGATCATGGTCTCGTGGTGGGTGCCGGCATATTCCGGCACGCGCTTCAGATGCTTGGGGAAGGGCAGGCGCTCCAGCATCACGATGGTCTGCATGATGTGTTCGTTGATCTTGAAGCGCTCTTCCTCGGTCAGCGTGCCGCGCCCGACCGACAGGTTGTAGACCTCGCCCAGATTGTAAAGGTTCTCGGGCACCTGGGTCTGGAAGCCGCAGCCTTGGTACAAATCCTTGACGGCGGCGGCGCGCGGGATGACGTGGTGGGGCTTGTCGTCCAGCAGCTTTTCTTCCATCGGCAGGGGTGAGGCCTCGGCCGGGTAGCGCTTCAGTTCCTCGTGCGACAGGCCCAGGCGGTCGTCGAAATGGCGCCACCAGGTGTATCCGGCGATCCGTTTCAGGCGTTCCACCTTATCGGGGGCCATGAACTCGCCGCCGACATTGCACTCGGCGACGAAGGCGAAATCGTCCAGCAACTGCGCCTTGCGTCCGGCCATGCGCGAACCGGCCTCGGCCGGGTTCATGCCGCTCGCGATGGATCGCAGACGCTGGATCTCGGCGTCGCGCAGCAGCACCTCGAAACGGGTGCGCACCTCGTGGATGCGGTTATAGATGGTTTCCAGCTTGGTGGCCTTGTCGACCACGTATTCCGGGGTGGTGACCTTGCCGCAATCGTGCAGCCAGGCGCCGATGCGGAATTCGCGCCATTCCTCGTCGGTGGTGAAGGCGAAGTCGGCCAGCGGGCCATCCTTCACCTCGCAGGCCTTTTCGGCCAGCATCACCGACAATTCGGGGACGCGCTCGCAATGGCCGCCGGTATAGGGGCTTTTGGCGTCGATGGCGCCGGCGATCAGCTGGATCATCGAATCCATCAGCCGTTCCTGGGCCAGCAGCAGTTCGCGATTATAGAGCGCGGTGGCGGCCTGGGCGGCCAGGGCCTCGATGAAGCGCTGGATGTCGGCGGCAAACGGAATGATCTCGCTCGATCCCTGCGGGCGGGCGTTGATCAGCTGCAGCGCGCCAATGACGTCGCCGCCCCGCGGCTTCAACGGCACGGTCATGAACGACTTCGAGCGGTAATGGTTGCGTTCGTCGAAGATGCGGGTGCCCGAGAAGTCGAACTGGCCGGCGTCGTAGGCGTCGGGGATGTTGATGGTCTCTTGCTGGTGCACCGCGTGGCTGACCACGTTGCGGTGGTTGGGCTGGCCGCTTTCGTCGAACATCGGCACCGGCGGGATGGTGGGCGCCGGGCGGCCTTCGCCGCCCAACGCCACGCCCAGCGTATCGTTGCGCAGAATCTGGAAATTCAGCTTGTCGTCATCGCTGCGGATGTAAAGGGTGCCGCCGTCGGCGTTGGTCAGGTCCTTGGCCCCCAGCAGGATCATGTCCATCAGCTTCGAGGTGTCGCGTTCCGCCGACATGGCGATGCCCAGATCGATGATGCGGGCCAACTTGTCCTGGGCGAAGGCCAGGGCGTCGGTCTTGGCCGACAGCGTCGCCTTCATCTGCCTGAACGCCTCGCCCAGTTGATGGAATTCCTGAATATGCGAGTCGTGCGCCTCGTCATCCGAGAAATCCATGTTCTGGATCCGCTCGGCATCGGCGGCAAGTTCGCGCACCACCTTGGCCATGCTGGACGAGAACCACAGCGCCAGCGGGACGATCACCGCCAGGGCACCCAAAGCCAGCATCAGCACGTGACGCTGCATTTCCTGGATATGGCCGGCGAAGTCGGTGGCCGGGGCGGCGACGCTGATCTGGATGGTGCGTCCGCCGGGGCCATTCCAGACATCCTGGCGGACCAGCCATTCCTCGCCGGCGATGTCCAGGCGTTCCAGCCCTTCCGTCATCGGCCGGCCGGCGATCGCGGCCAGCAGCGGCGATCCGCTTTCGGCCAAAGGTTGCAGCAATGAGGAGGCGGTGTCGCCCACCCGGACGGTGTGGGCCGCGGCCAGCAGCTTGCCGCCATCGGCCATCACCACGCCGCCCCTGGGCGACACCGCCAGCGATTCGACGAAACGGCCCAGGCCGGTCAGGGTGATATCGACGCCGAACACGCCGACGCCGCCCGGCAGCTTGCGCGACGCGGTGATGCCCGGCTCTTTCAGCGAGCTGAAGATATAGGGCGCCGATAGCGACGCCCCCTTCGCTGGCCATCGCCTGGCCGTACCATGGCCGCGCGCGGGGGTCGTAGCTGGGCTGCGGCTCGAGAGTGGCGCCAAGCTTGACCGCGCCGGCATCCAGGAAGGTCCAGGATTGCTGGCGAGCGGCCTCGGTCCCGGTGATGGCGCGCACCACCCAGGCGGTCTCGGCCGGCGCCTTCAGCGCCTCGATGACGCGGGGATCGCTGCGGGTCTTGATCACCTGCAGGAAGCTGCCGTCCTGGAAGCCGAAATACAGGGAATAAAGCGCAGCATTGTCTTCCAGGGCCTGGACCAGGAAGGGCAGGGCCGGAAAGGCGGTGCCGTCGCCGGTGACGCTGTCGCCGACCGGGCGAGCCCCCCCCAGCGCCGCCAGGCTGAGCGTCTCGCCGATCTGGCGATCGACCTGTTCCGATGTGCGCCTGGCCATCTCGCCGAACAGGTTGGCCGCGGTGTCTTCGGCGGCGCGCGAACTGGCGAAATAGACGCTGGTCAAGGTCGCACCGGTCATCGCCACGATGATCAGAAAGATTGCCGAGACGATGCTGACCTGGAAACGGATCTTCATGAGGTGTCTTTCCGTGCGCGGAGAAACTTGGTTCCTGATGGGAGCGAACCAGGAAATCATAAAAGCCTGATCCGGTCTTAAACCGATTAAAAATAGAATACCGAGTTAAACTTGAAAAGGGGGCGAAGCCTGTATTTTTGCCTTGCCGAGTGTGTCATTTTGCCTAGCATAAACAATAGAAACGGGTGCCGAGAACGGTGCTCGCGAATGGGCGAGGGCGGGAATGCGGATCAACGAACCGGTCACCAATAAAGAAATCGAGTTGCCGGATGATGTATTGCTGGTGTCGAAAACCGATGTCGCTGGTCGTATCACGTTCGCAAACCGCGCTTTCGTCGAGGTCAGTGGATTCTCCGAGTCCGAGTTGATCGGCCAGCCCCACAATCTGGTCCGCCACCCCGACATGCCGCCGGCCGCTTTCGCCGATTTGTGGGCCACCATCCAGGCCGGCCGGCCGTGGGAAGGCATCGTCAAGAACCGCGCCAAGAGCGGCGACCATTATTGGGTCCGCGCCAACGCCACGCCGATCATCGAGGATGGCAAGATCGCCGGCTATATCTCGGTCCGCACCAAGCCCGCCAAGGATCAGGTGGCGGCCGCCGCCCAGCTTTACGCAGCCCTTCGCGAAGGGCGCGCCGGCAACATCCGCCTGTCGGGCGGCGAGGTGCTGACCGATTCGGTCGGCGGACGGCTTGCCCGCTTCAGTCGCAGCCTGAGGGGGCGGATCACCGCCCTGGCCATCATTATGCTGATCCTGGGCGTGGTCGCCGACGGCATCGGCCTGATCGGCATGGCCGATTCCAACGAGGCGCTGGAGGCGGTCTATGCCGACCGCCTGGTTCCGGCCCGGCAACTGGCCGAAATTCAGTCGCTGGTTCACGACAGTGCTCGCCAGGTAATGGATATGCGCCTGGGGGCGGCTGCGGCTCCGGCCATCGCCCGCATCAAGGCCAATATCGCCCAGTCCGACAAAGTGTGGGCCGAATACATGGCCACCACCCTGACGCCCGAGGAGCGTCAACTGGCCGACCGCCTGGGCACCATGCGCAAGGGCCTGAACGAGATGGGCTTCGCCGCCGTCGCCGCCGACGAGCGTCTGCAACAGCTGTGGACCGACGCCATTGCTCCGGGGGTCGAGCAGACCTTGGCGCTGACCACCCAGTTGATCGAATTGCAGATCCGCGTCGGCGCCGACCATGTCGCCGAATCCAAGTCCGACCTGACCAAGCACACCAGCGGCGCGCTGGTGGTTCTGGGGCTGATCATCGTTGCCTTGCTTTTGCTGTCGCGCTGGCTGTTCAAGGCCATGCACGACCCGCTGGCCCGGATGGACGGCTATTTCGCGGCGATCGCCCGGGGTGACCTCAAGCACGAAATCAAGGCCGAGCCGATCCCCGATTTCCAGCGCACCAACGCCATGTTGCGCACCATGCGGGCGCATCTGGCCTTCAGTGGCGAAGAGCGCCAGGAAATGATGGTCCGCGCCGAGGAGCATCTGAAAAGCGAGATGCTGACCCTGACCGAGGTGCTGGAAGGCGAGGTCCAGGAGACCGTCACCGACATCTCGACCCAGGCGACCCGCCTGTCCGAGGGCGCCAGCCGGCTGACCCGGGTGGCGGACGAGTTGATGCGCACCGCCCGTGCCGTCACCGAATCGGTGGAAACCACCGCCGGCAACGTCCAGACGGTGGCCAGCGCCACCGAAGAGCTGGAAGCCTCCAGCCGCGAGATTTCGGCCCAGGTGGCGACCAGCTCGAAACTGGCGGAAACCGCGCGCGAGCGGGTTGACCTGGCCAGCGAGCGGGTCGGCGGCCTGACCGAGGCGTCGGCGCGCATCGGCAATGTCGTCGGCATGATCCAGAACATCGCCGGCCAGACCCGCATGCTGGCCCTGAACGCCACCATCGAGGCCGCGCGCGCGGGCGAGGCCGGCAAGGGCTTTGCGGTGGTGGCCGAAGAGGTCAAGGGCCTGGCCCGCCAGACCGAGGACGGCATCGCCACCGTCAGCACCCAGGCCGAGGATATCGGCCGCACCACCAGCGACACCGTCGAGACGGTCGGCGCCGTCGCCGCCACCATCCGCGAGATCGACAGCATCGCCGCCGAGGTCGCCCGCGCCGCCGACGAGCAGCGCGCCGCCACCGCCGAAATCATGTCGAGCGCGGTGCAGGCTGCCGACCACACCCGCATGGTGGCGGAAAAGGTCCAGTCGATGATGGCCGGCGTCGAGGCGACCGGGGTGACCGCCGCCCGCGTCACCAACCTGTCGGCGATGGTCAACCACGACATCGAGGCGTTGCAGCGGCGCCTGCACGTGATCTTGCGCTCGTCCTATGGTGGCGATCGCCGGCACGAGGGCCGGGTGCCGGTGGCGCTGAAATACCATGCCGACTTCCAGGGCAAGGTGTTCGAGGGCTTTACCGGCGACCTGTCGCTGCATGGGGCGCTGCTGGTGGTGGCCGCGTCCGAGATTCCCTCGGTGACCTCGGGCACCGTCGAGCTGCAGGGCGTCGGTAAGCTGGACGCGCGGCTGTTGTCGGAAAGCACCGTCGGGCTGCATGTCCGTTTCGACAATCTGAGCCGGGCCGCCAGGGATGCGCTGCAATCGCGCATCGAGGCGGTGCAGGCCCACGACACCCCCTTCATCGAGCTGATTCAGTCGGTCTCGGGCCAGGTGGCCCATGCCCTGGAGGCGGCGGTGCAAAGCGGCAGGATCAGCGAGGCCGACCTGTTCGACATCGAATACGAGGCGATCCCCGGTTCCGATCCCTTGCAGGTGATGGCCAAGCATACCTTGTTGGCCGACCAGTTGTTCCCGCCCTTCACCGAACCGGTGCTGGCCAAGGACAGCCGGATCGTGCTGTGCTGCGTCACCGACCGCTCGGGCTATATCGCCGCCCACAATGCCAAATATTCCCAGCCGCAGCGGCCGAACGATCCGGTGTGGAACGCCGCCAATTGCCGCAACCGGCGCATCTTCGACGACCGGACCGGCATCCTGGCGGCGCGCAATACCAAGCCCTATCTGGCCCAGACCTATGCCCGCAACATGGGCGGCGGCAATTTCGTGCTGCTGAAGGAAATCGACGCCCCCATCAAGGTGCGCGACCGCCATTGGGGCGCCTTGCGCATGGCGATGAAGCTGGAAGCCTCTTGATCCCGGGCAGGCTTCTTCTCATAGTGGGGACATGGGTACGCAAGCCTTGGCACGTCTGGCGCGCATGATCCGCATCGGGGCACTGGCCCTGGTGGTGGGCGTGGTCGCCCTGCTGGTGTCCGGTCCGGCCCAGGCGGATCAAGCCCATCACGCCGATCATGCCCATCACGCCGACCATGCCGATCAGGCCCGGACCACGGGCGACGACATGCCGGCGGCGCAAGAAAGCGGCCCGCATCATGGCGGCTCGTGCCATTGCATCTCGGCCGCCTGCACCGCCGCCCTGCCGGTCGGCTCGATCGAGCTGACCGTCTCGGTCGCCCTTTACCAGCCCGAAGCGGTTCCGGTGGCCTTGCCGCCGGCCCAACGCCTGGCCGATCCACCGGCGAAGCCTCCTCGAACCTGACGCAGCGCCCGCCCCGACAGGGGACGGGACACGCGCGGTGCGGCCCCAACCGGTCGGCACCGCGCGGGTGATTCGCCGTCGTGTCGCTTCGTCTTTTGGTGGGGATTCCCCATGTGGTTTCGCCTGATGGCCGGCCTGGTGCTGGCCGGCTTCGTCCTTTCGCCCGTTTCCGCCTTGGCCCATGGCGGCGAGGATCATTCCGCCCCGCCCGTGGTGGCGATCCAGGCGGTCCAGCCCGGCTTCGCCGCCGATGGTACCGCCTTCCAGGCGGTGCTGGTGCCCGAGGATGACGGCCATGTCCTGGTCTATCTGGCCGATGCCGACAGCAACGCCCCGGTGGGCGGGGCGCGCATCGATTCCGAAGCGGCGGGGTGGAGCGGGACGGCCCAGCCCACCGCCGGCACCGGCATCTATCGCCTGTCGTGGTCCTTGCCGGCCACCCCGGTCGATATGACCCTGATGGTGTCGGCCAACGGCCGCGACGACCTGCTGCTGCTGGCCGGTCTGGCCCGCCCGGCCGTAATCGAGGCCCCGGCCGTGGCGGAACCCCATTGGCGCCATTGGTGGGGCGGTGCGCTGTTGGGCGGCCTGGCCAGTCTGATCCTGGTGCTGGTGCTGCGGCGAAAACGCCTGGCGCTGCTGGCCTTGCTGGTGGCGTCCGGCCCGGCCTTTGCCCATTCCGGCCACGACCACGCCGAACCGGCCGCCGCGCCGGCTCCGGTGGTCGGCGCGTCGGTCTCCATGGCGAAATCGACGCAGTTCCTGCTGGGCATCCGGACCGAACGGGTCGCCGCGCGCGAGGCGGCCCAGACCGTGCGGGTGCCGGGCCGGGTCATGCCCGATCCCGCCGGCTTCGCCCGGGTGCAGCCGTCGCAGCCGGCCCGGGTGGTGGCCGATGCGGCCTTTCCGCTGCCGGTTCCCGGTCAACAGGTCAAGCGCGGCCAGGTGGTGGCGGTGCTGGAACCGACGCTATCGACCCTTGAACGGGGCGAGAAGCGGGCCTCGCTCTATCGCGTCGAGGGCGAGATCGTCCTGGCCGAGCGCGAATTGGCCCGGCAAGAGGCGCTGGGGACCATCGTCACCGCCAAGGCGGTGGAGACCAGCCGCATCCGGCTGGAGCAATTGCGGCGCGAACGCACCCAGATCGCCGTCACCCAATTGGGGCGCGAATTGGTGACCGCCCCGGTCGATGGGGTGATCGCCGACGTCCATGTGGTCCCGGGCGAGGTGGTGGCGGTGGACAAGGTGATGGTGGAAATCGTCGATCCGGCCCGCTTGCGGGTCGAGGCGGTGACCCACGATCCGGCGGTGGCGGCCCGCATCGGCGCCGCCGAGGCCACCACCCGCCTGGTCCCCAACCACGCCTTTCCCCTGGACCTGTTGGGCGTCAGCCCCAAGGTGGATTCCGTCGATCAGGGCATCCACGCCTTGTTCGCCGTCCGTCCCGGCCATGGTGACGGGCTGAAGGTCGGCATGCCGGTGGATGTCCACCTGGCGGTCGGCGCCACCCGCTTGCGCATGGCGGTGCCGCGCGACGCCCTGGCCGAGATGGCCGGGCGCAGCGTGGTGTTCGTGCTGACCGCCCCCGAGACCTTCGAGGCCCGGCCGGTCAAGGTCGAGCGCCTGATCGGCCCGTTGGCCGAGATCGACGGCGTCAAGCCGGGTGAACGGGTGGTGGTGCAGGGCGCGGCCCAGCTGAAGTCGGCGAGGTAGGCGATGTTCGACCATATCATCGCCTTCAGCCTGCGCCGCCGTCTGCTGGTCCTGGCCGTGGCCGCCCTCTTGCTGGTCTATGGCGCGCTGACCCTGGCCCGGTTGCCGGTGGACGTGTTCCCCGACCTCAACCGCCCGACCGTCACCATCATGACCGAGGCCGCCGGCCTGGCCCCGGAAGAGGTCGAGGCCCTGGTCACCCGCCCGGTCGAGACCGCCGTCAACGGCACACCCGGCCTGGTGCGGGTGCGCTCGACCTCGGGCGTTGGCCTTTCCATCGTGTTCGCCGAGTTCGATTGGGGAACCGACACCTTGCGCAACCGCCAACTGGTGTCGGAGCGCCTGGATACCGCGCGCGAAAGGCTGCCGGCCGGCATCAGTCCGGTGATGGGACCGATCACCTCGCTGATGGGCGAGATCATGCTGATCGGCATGCGGTCGAAGGACGGTCTCACCAGTCCGATGGAGATTCGCACGCTGGCCGATTGGGTGGTCCGTCAACGGCTGTTGTCGGTGCCGGGCATCGCCCAGGTCATCCCCATCGGCGGCGAGGTTCGGCAGGTTCAGGTGCTGGTCTCGCCATCCAGGCTGTCCGGCCTGGGCCTGACCTTCGCCGAGTTGGAAACCGCCTTGGCCGGCTTCGCCCGCAATACCACCGGCGGCTTCCTGGAACAGCGCCAATCGGAATATCTGATCCGCAATCTCGGCCAGACCACCGACATCCGCGATCTGGAAGATACCGTGGTGGCGTGGAAGGGCGGCGCGGCGGTGACCGTCGGCCAGGTCGCCGACGTCCGCATCGGCGCCGGGATCAAGCGGGGCGACGCCTCGGTTGACGCTCGTCCGGCGGTGATCCTGGCGGTGCAAAAGCAGCCGGGCGCCGACACCGTCGCCGTCACCGCCGCGGTCGAGGCGGCCTTGGCCGACATGGCCCGCACCCTGCCGGCAGACGTCGATGCCCAACGGGTGCTGTTTCGCCAGGCGGCCTTCATCGAGCGGGCCATCGCCAATGTCGAGGAAGCCCTGCGCGACGGCGCCGTGCTGGTGGCCATCGTGCTGTTCGTGTTCCTGGCCAATTTCCGCACCACCGCCATCAGCCTGACCGCCATTCCGCTGTCCATCGTGGTGACGGCGATGGTGTTCCAGGCCATGGGGCTGTCCATCAACACCATGACCCTGGGCGGGCTGGCGGTGGCCATCGGCGAACTGGTCGACGATTCGGTGGTCGATGTCGAGAACATCTTGCGCCGCCTGCGCGAGAACCGGGCGGCGGCCAACCCCCGCCCGGCCTTCGAGGTGGTGCGGGCCGCCTCGGCCGAGGTGCGCAATTCCATCGTCTACGCCACCATCATCGTGGTGCTGGCCTTCCTGCCGCTGTTCGCCCTGTCGGGCATCGAGGGCCGGCTGTTCGCGCCCTTGGGCGTGGCCTATGTGGTGTCGATCCTGGCATCGCTGGCGGTGTCGTTGACGGTGACGCCGGTCTTGTCCTTGCTGCTGCTGCCCAAGGCCGGGGTGGTGGCGCACCGCGAGACGGCACTGGTGCGTGGCCTCAAGGCCGCCAACGGCCGACTTCTGGCCTGGGCCTTCGCCCATCCGGCCCGGGTGCTGGCTCCGGCCGGTCTGGCGGTGGTGGTCGCGGCTGTCTCGGTGCCGTTTCTCGGCACCACCTTCCTGCCGCCCTTCAACGAGGGCACGGTGACGGTCAATGTGGTGCTGCCGCCGGGGACCTCGCTGTCGGAATCCAACCGCATCGGGACCATCGCCGAGACCCTGCTGGCCACGGTGCCCGAGACCCTGTCCACCGGCCGGCGCACCGGGCGGGCCGAGTTGGACGAGCATGCCGAGGGCGTCCATTATTCCGAGATCGACGTGGACTTGAAGGAAACCGGCCGCGCGCGTGAGGCGATCCTGGGCGACATGCGGGCCAAGCTGGCGCAGATTCCGGGGATTTCGGTCAATATCGGCCAGCCGATCTCGCATCGTCTGGACCACCTGCTGTCGGGCGTGCGGGCGGAAATCGCCGTCAAGATCTTCGGCGACGATCTCGACACGCTTCGCCAGGTGGCGGCCCAGGCGCGCGAGCGCATGGCCCAGGTGCCGGGCGTGGTCGATCTGCAGGTGGAAAAGCAGGTGCTGATCGGCCAGGTCCAGATCCGGCTGGACCGGGCCGAGGCCCGCAAATACGGGCTGACCGCCGATCATCTGACCGCGACCCTGGAAGCCGCCCTGGGCGGGCGGGTGGTGTCGCAGATCAGGGACGGCCAGAAGACCGTCGATGTGGTCCTGCGCCTGGCCGAGGATTGGCGATCGGAAAGCGCCGAGTTCGGCCAGATCCTGGTGGACACGCCGGCCGGCAAGGTTCCCTTGGGCCTGCTGGCCGACGTGGTCGAGACGCAAGGGCCCAACCTGATCAATCGCGACGATTTGCGACGGCGCATCGTGGTGCTGGGCAATTCCCAGGGCCGCGACATCGGCTCGGTGGTGGCCGATCTGAACGCGACCTTGGATCAGATGACCCTGCCGGCCGGCTTCGAGATCCGCCTGGAAGGCCAGTTCAAAAGCCAGCAGGACGCCAGCCGCCGCATCGCCCTCTTGGCCCTGGTGTCGCTGGCCGGCATCTTCGCCGTGCTGGCCAGCCATTTCCGCTCGGGCGTGCTGGCCCTGGTGATCATGGCCAATGTGCCCATGGCCCTGGTCGGCGCCGTCGCCGCCCTGTGGCTGACCGGCTTGCCGCTGTCGGTGGCGTCGCTGGTCGGCTTCGTCACCCTGATCGGCATCGCGGCGCGCAACGGCATCATGAAGGTGTCGCACTACCGCCACCTGATGGCCCACGAAGGCGAAGGCTTCGGGGCGGCGATGATCGTGCGCGGCTCGGCCGAACGGCTGACGCCGGTCCTGATGACCGCCCTGGTGGCGGCCTTCGCCCTGTTGCCGCTGGCCATCGCCGGCGGCCAGCCCGGAAAGGAGATCTTGCACCCGGTGGCGGTGGTGATCTTCGGCGGGCTGATGTCGTCGACCTTGCTCGACACCCTGGTTACCCCCGTCATCTATCTGCTGGTCGGCCACCGTGCCGTGAAGGAGTTGCAATCATGAAGAAGGTTGTTCTGATGTTGCTTGCAGGTCTTGCCGCCCCCCCGGCCTGGGCGCAATCGCATGGGGCGATGCTGCCGTTCTATGGCGGCCAGATCGGGCTGTCGGGCGATTTGCATGTGGAATTCGTGGTCCGCGACGGCCTGATCCGGGCGTGGGTGCGCGACCATGCCGACAAGCCGGTCGCGGCTGTCGGCAAGGCCACCGTGCTGGTGGGGGCGGCCAGGCACGAAGTGTCGTTCACCGAAGACGGCGCCGGCCTGAAGGCGGAACTGCCGGTCAAGGCCGCCGACAAGGTGACGGCGGTCTTAAGCTTGACCGCGCAAGGCCGCCCGCTATCGGCGCGCTTCGCCCAGGCCGAGCTGGTCCAGCCCAGCCTGACCGGCGCCGCCCTGGCCGGCAAGGCGGTGTTCGAGCGGGTGTGCGCCACCTGCCACGGGACCGCACTGCGCGGCAGCGATCAGGGGCCGCCCTTGATCCATGCCTGGTACGCCCCCGGTGGCGGTCACGACGATTCCCAGGTCCTGAAGGTCCTGCGCGAGGGCACCAAGGGCCATATGTGGAAACTGGGCGACATGCCCAAGCCCGAGGGATTGAAGGCGGGCGAGGACAAGCCGGCCCTGGCCTATGTCCGCGCCATGCAGGCCGCCAACGGGATCGATCAGAGCGCACCTTTGCCGGGCATGGGCGGCCATTCCGGCCATTCCGGCCATTGAGTCGCGTTATGATCCGACATATCCTTACGCTTAATCCGGGATTGGGATAGCGCGCATGGCGTGGAAAAGGTGGATTTTCGGCGTGTTGGCGATGGCGGCCGTGCCGGCGTCGGCGGCGGAAATCCGCTTCGTCTCCATTGACGCGGCGCCGTGGGCGTTCTACGAAGCCCCTGACCGCCCGGCCGGCGCCTTTCCCGAGATCATCGCCGAACTGGAAAAGCGTAGCGGGCACACGCTGCCGTTCACCCTGCAGACCTTCGCCCGTATCGAGCGCGATCTGGAACTGGGGGTGCAGGATTGCACCATCATCTTGTGGATGGACAGCCGGGGCCGCCTGGTGGAACTGGGCGAGACCGTCTATCCCATGCCGTTCGGGATCATCGCCCGCAAGGGCGTGACCTTGGCCAAGTATGACGACCTGTTGCCGCTGACGGTGTCGATGGTCCGGGGCGTGGCCTTCGACAAGCGGTTCGAGGCCGACGAGCGCATCAAGCGCGACATCGACAAGGATTACGGTCAGTCCCTGCAGAAGCTGGCCCATGGCCGGGTCGACGCGGTGTCGGGGGCCGTTCCCACCATCTTGCATCAGGTCCAAAAGGCCGGATTGGATGACCAGATCGGCGACATCCTGGAACTGTCGCGCATTCCGCTGGCCCTGCAATGTTCGAAGAGTTCGGCGCAATTGCCCCACATGGCCGAATTGGGGGCCGTCATCCGGGCGATGAAGGATGACGGGACCTTGCGCAAGATCCTTGCCCGCAACGGATATCGGTGATGGCGGCCATGGACGGGACCCCCCGCGAGACCAAGGCTCCCGAGCTCGACCATCTTCCGCTGGCCGGCCCCGAGCCGCGCCCGATCCGCCGCCGCGGTCTGGCGATGCGCTTGCTGGGCCTGGTCCTGGTGTTCAGCCTGACGCTGGCGCTGGTCTCGACCAGCGCCCTGGTCTATCGCGATTACCAGCGCGAATTGCGCACCATTGAAGATCGCTTGCAGGAGATCGAATCCAGCCGTCTCAATTCCCTGGCCGGCAGCCTGTGGCATATGGACACCGCGCAGATCAGGCTGGAACTGGAAGGCATCCTGAAGCTGCCCGACATGCAGGCCCTGGAAGTGCGCGAAGTGTTCAACGCCAATTCCAAGCCGGTGGTCATCGCTGTCGGGACCCGGGCCGGCCGGGACGAATTGGCCAGGGTCTATCCGATCATCTATGGCGATCGCGGGCAGCCGCGCGTGGTCGGCCACCTCTATGTCGAGGCGACGCTGGAGGGCGTCTATGGCCGGCTCAAGGAAACCGCGATGGTCACCTTGGTCAGCCAGGTCGGCTCGATCCTCCTGATGTCGCTGTTCATCTTGTACGTGGTGTGGCGCCTGGTCACCCGGCATCTGGTCACCATCGCCACCTATCTGCGCCATTACGATGTTCACGCGCCGGCTCCGACCTTGCGCCTGATCCGCCGCGCCCCGCGCGAGCCCGACGAGTTGGACGACATGGTGGCCGCCTTCAACAGCCTGTGCGTCGGTCTGGAAGCCGCCTATCAGGATCTGACCCGCACCAATCTCGCCCTCGAGCGCGATATCGAGGATCGCAAGGCGGCCGAGGCCCAGGTGGTTCGCCTGAACCGCGAGCTGGAAACCCGGGTGCGGCAGCGGACCGCCGAGCTGGAAGGCGCCAACATGGAGCTCTCGACCTTCAGCTATTCGGTGTCGCACGATCTGCGCGCGCCGTTGCGTCGCATCGAGGGGTTCGTCAGCATCCTGTTCGAGGAATACGGGGTGGTTCTGGACGCGCGCGGCAAGCATTGCCTGGAACGCATCCGCAGCGGCACCCGCGACATGGCCGGGATGATCGATTCTTTCCTGAAATTGTCGCGCGCCACCACCGGCGAATTGCAGGTCGAGCCCATCGACCTGTCGTCGGTCGCGGGCGAAATCGTCGCCGAACTGGCCGAGCACCATCCCGATCATCCGGTGTCGGTCGACATCCAGCCCGGGCTGGAGGTCAAGGGCGACCGCCGCCTGATGTCGGCCGCCATCGCCAACCTTTTTGAAAATTCCTGGAAATTCACCCGGGGGCGGCCCGATCCGAAAGTCACCTTCGGGACTTGCGAAAAAGACGGCCGTCAGGTCTTCTTCGTCACCGACAACGGGTCCGGTTTCGACATGGCTTTCGTTGATCGGCTGTTCGCCCCCTTCAACCGTCTGCCCAACGCCGAGGGGATGGAGGGGGTCGGCATCGGACTGGCGACGGTTCATCGCGTGATCGTGCGCCATGGCGGCAAGGTGTGGGCCGAGGGGAGCCCGGGACAAGGCGCCACCTTCTATTTTACGTGCTGGGAAGGAATGAGGAATGACTAAGCCGTTGCGGTCGCGGACCATCGTTCTGGTCGAGGACAATGACGACGATATCGAATTGACCCAGCACGCCTTGTCCAAGGCCAATCTCTACAGCGACCTGGTTGTCGCCCGCAGCGGCGAAGAGGCGGTCAGGCTGATGCACGGCCCCGCCGGGGTCGCCAGCGGTTCGATGGCGCTGCCGGCCCTGATGCTGCTGGACCTCAAGCTGCCGGGTATCGGCGGCCTGGACGTCTTGAAGAAGATGCGCGAGACCGACGCCACCAGGCGGATGCCGGTGGTGATCCTGACCACGTCCGACGACGAGACCGACGTGATGGAAGGTTATGACCTCGGGGCCAATTCCTACATCCACAAGCCGATGGATTCCGCCGATTTCAATCGCGTCGTCGACAAGCTGGGCCTTTACTGGCTGACCATCAACATCCCGGCGGCGTCCTGATCTATTCGCCCCAGCGCCGCAGCCGGCCGGAATCCAGGCCGAACAGGTCCAGGACCCGGCCGATTGTGTGATCGACCATGTCGTCCAGGCTGGCCGGTGCGGCATAGAAGGCCGGCACCGGCGGCGCGATGATCGCCCCCATCTCCGACAGCGCCAGCATGGTGCGCAGGTGGCCGGAATGCAGCGGCGTTTCGCGCACCATCAGCACCAGCCGGCGGCGCTCTTTCAGGGCGACGTCGGCCGCCCGGGTCAGCAGCGACGAGGTGACCCCGGTGGCGATCTCGCTCATGGTGCGGACGGAACAGGGCGCGATCACCATCCCCAACGTGCGAAACGAACCCGACGCCGGCGCGGCGCCGATATCCTCGGGGCGGTGGCAATGATCGGCCAGGGCGCGCACCTGGGCCAGCTTCAGATCGCTTTCGTGGGCCAAGGTGACCTCGGCGGCCTTGCTCAGGACCAGATGGGTCTCGATTTTCAGCGCCCGCAGCGTCTCGAGCATGCGAATGCCATAGATCACCCCCGAGGCGCCGCTGATGCCGACCACCAGCCGGTTGGGTGTCTGATCCATGACATTCTCTCCGTTTGCGCCATTCCCATGCGGAATGTGGGTTGATTCTAAAGCAATAGTCGGGCACATAACGCGATTTTTTCGCTGACAGCGGCTTTTCGCCGTCCTATGCTATCCACCTCACCCATATCCCAGGGAGGATAGTAATGAGCCTTCAGGACCGGATCGAGTCTTTGAAAGCCAAGCACGCTGCGCTTGACTCCGCCATCATCCAGGAAGCCCAGCGTCCTCTTCCCAATAATGTGGCGATTGCCGACATGAAACGCCAGAAACTCCGGATCAAGGAGGAGCTGACGCGGTGCAGTTCGACGACGCATTAGTTTGAATTCGTGGCGGAAATGCGCGGCCGTCGGGGGTGCCCCGGCGGCCGCTGCCGTTTCTGGCGGTAACAAAGTTGCGCAATGTTGCGCCGCGGCACGATAGCGGGCGGCGAAACTGTGGAAAACCACAATTCCGGCTTTGCATTAATTGCGTCCTCTGTGCGATGTTAGCCCCCTCGAAAGGAGGGGGGTTTACCCCCCAAGGGAAGTCGCAAAGCAGAGGATTCGTCAGAGAATGACCAACGCATATCAGCAGGCTTACGAACGTTCGCTCAAGGACCCCGAGGGTTTCTGGGCCGAGGCGGCCAAGGATGTCCATTGGATCAAGCCGTGGACCAAGGTCCTGGATGATTCGCGCAAGCCCTTTTATCGTTGGTTCACCGGCGGCGAGGTCAACACCTGCTATAACGCCGTCGACCGTCATGTCGAGGCCGGCCGTGGCGCCCAGGCCGCTCTGATCTATGACAGCCCGGTCACCAACACCTGCAAGACCATCACCTATGCCGAGTTGAAGGACCAGGTGTCGCGCTTCGCCGGCGTGCTGCGCGACCTGGGCGTCGGCAAGGGCGACCGCGTCATCGTCTACATGCCGATGGTGCCGGAAGCGGTGGTCGCCATGCTGGCTTGCGCCCGTCTGGGCGCGGTGCACTCGGTGGTGTTCGGCGGCTTCGCCTCGAACGAACTGGCGACCCGCATCAACGATGCCCTGCCCAAGGTGATGGTGTCGGCCTCGTGCGGCATCGAAACCAACCGCGTCATTCCCTACAAGCCGCTGCTGGACCATGCCATCGAGCTGGCCGACCACAAGCCGGCCCATTGCGTCATCTTGCAGCGTCCGCAGGTGGCCGCCGACATGATCGCCGGCCGCGACGTCGATTGGACCGAAGCCGCCGCCAAGGCCCAGCCGGCCGAGTGCGTGGCCGTCGCCGCCACCGATCCGCTGTACATCCTTTACACCTCGGGCACCACCGGCCAGCCCAAGGGCGTGGTCCGCGACAATGGCGGCCACATGGTGGCGCTGAAGTGGACCATGAAGGCCGTCTACAACATCGAGCCGGGCCAGGTGTTCTGGGCCGCCTCGGACGTGGGTTGGGTGGTCGGCCATTCCTACATCTGCTACGCGCCCTTGCTGCACGGCGCCACCTCGATCGTCTATGAGGGCAAGCCGGTCGGCACTCCCGACGCCGGCGCCTTCTGGCGCGTCATCAGCCAGCACAAGGTGACCGCCCTGTTCACCGCGCCGACCGCCTTCCGCGCCATCAAGCGCGAGGACCCCAACGGCGAATTGCTGAAGAAGTACGATCTGGGTTGCCTGAAGGCCCTGTTCCTGGCCGGCGAGCGCTCGGACCCCGACACCATCAAGTGGGCGCAGTCGAACCTGAAGGTTCCGGTGGTCGACCATTGGTGGCAGACCGAAACCGGCTGGGCCATCGCCGCCAACTGCCTGGGCCTGCATGAATTCCCGGTCAAGCCCGGTTCGCCGACCAAGGCGGCGCCCGGTTGGGACCTGCAGGTGCTGGACGAAGGCCATCACCAGTGCAAGCCCGGCCAGACCGGCTCGCTGGTGGTCAAGCTGCCGCTGCCGCCCGGCACCTTCTACACCCTGTGGAACGCCGAGCAGCGCTTCTTCGACAGCTATCTGGCCGAGTTCCCCGGCTATTACAAGACCGCCGACGCCGGCATGATCGACGAGGACGGCTATGCCTATGTGATGAGCCGCACCGACGACATCATCAATGTCGCCGGCCACCGCCTGTCGACCGGCCAGATGGAGGAAGTGCTGGCCAGCCACCCAGACGTCGCCGAATGCGCCGTCATCGGCGTGGCCGACCAACTGAAGGGCCAGTTGCCGCTGGGCTTCATCTGCCTGAAGGCCGGCGTCACCAAGCCGGACGATCAGATCCTCAAGGAAGTGGTGGCCCTGGTGCGCGAGACCATCGGCCCGGTCGCCGCCTTCAAGAGCTGCACCGTGGTCAAGCGTCTGCCCAAGACCCGTTCGGGCAAGATTCTGCGCGGCACCATGCAGAAGATCGCCGACAACCAGGATTACAAGATGCCGGCGACCATCGACGACCCGGCCATCCTGGACGAGATCGACGAGAGCCTGCAGGGCATCGGCTATTCCAAGGCCCGCAAGGACGCGGGGGAATAAGTCGTTCGTGCAAAAGTCCTTCGCTTCGCTCAGTGTACTTTTGCACGTTGATTCAAAAGGAGAAAAATAGGCTAGGGGCGGCCCTGCGCCTATTTTTCCCGTTTGACCCCCGCCATGAGGCGAGCCGTGCTCGCCTCATGGCGGGAAAACGGAGCAATCCCGCGCGGAAAGCTTGCTTGAGCACGGGGTTTCCAAACAGAATCGGGGAAAAGTACACCGAGGCGAAGCCGAGGGACTTTTCCACGCGGAACTCAGCCCAGGCGGATGCGGGCTTCCAGGCGGTGGACCGCCCCGGGCGGCACGGCGACCAGGTCGGGGCCGGCATTGGTGGTCTCGACGCAGATCATGTGGCGGTAATCCTCGTCGGCCAGGTCGGCCATGGCCTTGGCGGTGTCCTGCCACGGGTTCCACACCACCGCGCTGGCCGACCCCTTGCTTTCCACCAGGATGCGGCGGTCCTGGCCGTCATCCTCGATCGACAGGGCGGCCGGCACGCCGGTATAGATGCGGTCGGTTTCGCTGGAAATGACCACCGGGCCGGACTGGCTCTTGACGGCGCCGCCCTCCATCTTGTCGATATAGGCGCAGCCATCCAGGCCGCGGATCCGGGTGCGCTCGATGTCGCCGACCCGGAAATAGGTGTGCAGGGCCTGCGACAGGGTGAAGGTGGTCTGGCCGGAATTGCGGGTGACCAGCGCCACCTCAAGACCGTCGCCGACAACGATTTCCTGGGCCAGCACGAAGGAATGCGGCCAGATCGCCCGGGTCTCGGCGTCGCAGGCCAGGCCCAGAACCACCATCACGCGGCCGTCGGCCAGCTTGCGGGTTTCCATCACATCCCACGGCCGGGTGCGGGCGAAACCGTGGCCGGGGCGGCCCAGCCCGTCGGGATCGGGGCCGAACCACGGCCAGCACACCGGCATGCCGCCCTTGATGGCCTTGCCCTTGGCGTAATAGGCCTGCTCGCTCAGGAACAGCAGGTCGGTCTTGCCGTCGGGCACGAACGACAGCACCTGGCCGGCATACAGGCTGATGGTGGCGCGGCCGCCATCGGCGGTCACGTCGATCATGATCAGGTCGCCGGGACCGGCGCGGAAGGACAGGCTGCCGTCGATGGCGAAGCGTCGGGTCAGGTCGGCGATGGTCATCGGGGCATCCTGGGCTGGTCGAAGGTGTCGTTGATCCTAACCCAGCCCTTGGCCCGACACACCGCCCCGGCGGGGCGGGGGCGGCGGGCGGGCCAAGCCGCCCCGATTGGGGATCACATCTCGAAGTGGCGGCGCACGCGTTCTTCCAGCAGGCGCCGTGCCTCGGCCTCGTCGCAATCGGCCAATTGGTCGAAGATCGCGGCGGCGATCACGCGGAACTCGGCCATGACCGTGTGGTCGAAATGGCTGCCGGTGTCACGCTCCAAGATCGCCATCACCTCGTCGAACTTCATCGGCGCCTTGTAGGGCCGCTTCGAGCACAGCGCGTCGAACACGTCGGCGACGGCGAAGATGCGCGCCGCCAACGGAATCTCCTCGCCCTTGATCCGACGGGGGTAGCCGCTGCCGTCCCACTTCTCGTGGTGCGCCGCCACCACCGCGTGGGCGCCGTCCAGCCAGCCCATGCCGGTGACGATCTCCTCGCCCAGGGCGACGTGGGTGCGCATGATGGTCATTTCGCCGTCATCCAGCCGCCCGGGCTTGAGCAGGATGGCGTCGGGGATGCCGATCTTGCCGACATCGTGCAGGAAACTGCCGGCGATCAGGGCCTGCATGGCCGACCCGGTCATGCCCAGGCGCTCGGCGATGCGGGCCGCGATCCACGCGACCCGGTAATTGTGGGCGCCGGTGTCGGAATCGCGCTTGGCGATGGCGCGGCCCAGGGCCTCCATCATCGAGATGTGGGAATCCAGCACCTCGCGGGCCTTGCGCTCGTTGTCGGATGACAGGTGCACCACCACCGGATAAAGCGCCGCCCCGCACAGAAGCGAGGCCAGGCTGACCATCAACGCCACCGCCAGCGAGCTGTCCAGGATCTGTTGGCGCTGCCATTCCGGCACGACGCGCACGCCCTCGAAATAGCCCAGGATCGGCCCGGTGGTGTCGGCGCTGTCGGTGCGCAGCGGCACGAACACCCTAAGCACCCAGCGGTCGGCAACCCGAATGTTTTCATAGGATGCAGAGCTGTAGTTCGGCCTGCCGTGGCTGGGCAGGGCGGATTCCACCGTTTCGCCCTCGGCGGTGATGGCCTCGGCCAGCTTCGTGCCGCTCTTGTCATAGATCTCGGCGATGTCGAACAGACCGCCCGAGATGGTCTTGGCGGCCTGCATGGCCCGCTCGATTCCTTCCTCGCCGGACAGGCCGATGGCGTCGTGGAAGTGCATCAGTTGGTCGGATTCCTCGATCGCCAGCTTGACGATGCTTTCCTCGGCGCCTTCCCGTTCGACAAACCAGGCGATCGGGCTGGCCACCGAGGCCAGCACGATGCTCACGGCCGCAATGCGGATCGCTGTGCGCTTCTGAAACGGATTCATGCCAACGGGTCCTTTGGGGCGGATGGGGCGTGCGGCGCGATCATACACCAGGCGGTGAGGTCGTCCATGAACCGGGAATGAACGTTCAGTTCATTACCAAAAGTAGTTAAACTGTAGTTGTCTTGCGATGTAAGAATGGTATCGTCGTTCCGTGCAATCGTCATAAGGGGGGGTGTTCATGCTGAGATATCTTTCAGTGATCGCGATCGGCGGCCTGATGATGGGGTGTGCCCCCGAACCGGCCGTTCAGGAATCCAAGCCCGTGGGTCAGCGGGACGAGGCGCCGGCCTGGGCCGCCAAGACCAACGCGACCGAATACAACGTCATGAAGGTCAACCAGGGCTGGAACAACGACGAGGCCGATTGGTACTACAATCTCAGCCAGGGTTCCCGCATCGCCCACTACGATCTGGTGGTCAATCTGGAACAGCCGAAATCCTTCGATCGGTTTCTGGCTGGCGGCCTGGTCCGCTACGGCTATCTGCCGGCGGTTTCGGCCAAATGGAATTCCGACAATTTGCCGATCGGTTTCGCCAAGGACCAGCCCGACCAGTTCAAGCCGGCCTGGTTCGGCATGACCTGCGCGGCTTGCCACACCAACCGCATCCGGTACCAGGGGCGCGAGATTCAGATCGACGGCGCCCCGGCCCTGGCCGATCTGGGGGGCTTCCTGCGCGATCTGCAAGCGGCGCTGGCAGAAACCGTCTCGGATTCCGGCAAGTTCGACCGGATGTCGTTCCGCATGCTGGGGGCTGCGCCCTCCAACCGCGCCAAGCAGGCATTGAAGGCGCGGCTGAAGGAAAACGCCGACCGTGTCGCCGTCATCTTGAAGAACTCGAGCAGCGAGAGCTGGGGACATGGCCGCACCGATGCGTTCGGCATGATCTTCAACCGTGTCACCGGTGTCGATCTGCGCTATGACGCCAACGAGAAGGCGGCCGATGCCCCGGTGTCGTATCCGCATCTGTGGGATACCGGCCGCTTCAACTGGGTGCAGTGGAATGCCGCCGTGCCCAACCGCACCAGCTTCGAGAAGCTGGGCCGCAATGCCGGCGAGGTGCTGGGCGTGTTCGGCGACGCCGCGCTGAAGAAGCCCAGCCTGCTGCATGATTACTATGACAGCACGGTGCGGGTGCGCAATCTGGGCGCCATGGAAGTGCTGGTCGAAAAGTTGACGTCGCCGCGCTGGCGCGATGCCATCGGTCCGATCGACGCCAAGCTGGCCGGCCGGGGCGGCAATATTTACGCCGAGAAGTGTATGTCGTGCCACGCCCTGCTGACCGACCCCAGTGCCCCGATCGAGGTGGTGACCATCCCGATGGATCAGGTCGGCACCGACCCGACCATGAACCAGAACGCTACCCGCATGGTCCAGACCCGTCAGTTGGCCGGCACCAAGATGCTGGGCGGTGCCAAGCTGCAGCCGACCGACCTGGGCATCAATCTTCTGGCCAACGCGGTCACCGGTTCGATCCTGGGCAAGATCGCCCGGCCCGAGACCGATCCGCTGTCGCCCTTGCCGACCGGCTGGAGCGCGCCGAAGGCCCTGGCCAAGCCGCCGGCCGGTCCGTCCTTTGCCGTCGCCACCGTCTATAAGGCCCGTCCGCTCAACGGCATCTGGGCGACCGCGCCCTATCTGCACAACGGCTCGGTGCCCAATCTGTACGAACTGCTGAAGCCGCCGGCCGAGCGGATCAAGACCTTCAAGGTTGGCGGCACCGTCTTCGACGCCAAGAATGTCGGCTTCCGGACCAACATCGGCCGAACTGAGTTCGACACCACCAAGCCGGCCAATTCCAATGCCGGGCACACCTATGGAACCGACTTGACCGACGAGCAGCGTTGGCAGCTGATCGAGTACATCAAGACGCTTTAACCGTCTTCCTCCCTCGACTTAGGCCGTCACCGTCACCGGTGGCGGCCTATTCTTTCCAGAACGGCTTGGCGGCTTCTTCTTCCACCTGGGCGCGGTTCAGGCCCAGATCGGTCATCATGCGATAGTCCAGGCGCGACAACGCGCGGCGCTGGGCCGAACGCTCGATCCAGGTCAGCAGCATGTCCAACCGCAGTCGAAAGCCTTCGCTCGACCGGGTGAGGCGGAAAAATGAACCCATCCAATTCTGGGCAGTCATGGCATTGCCCTCCATTGACACCGTAATTGATTTGCACATTGACGGTGTATCCGAGTCAATGGCAGTATTGACACCATGTCAAATTGGCTTCCCGACCTGGCCGCCCATGGCGGACCGAAATACCGCGCCATCGCCGACGCCATCGAGGCCGACATCGCCTCGGGCGGGTTGGCCCCGGGCTTTCGCATGCCGACCCACCGCGATCTGGCCTGGCGCCTGAAGGTCACCGTCGGCACGGTGGCGCGGGCCTATGTCGAGGCCGAGCGTCGCGGCCTGCTGTCAGGCGAGGTCGGGCGCGGTACCTTCGTCACCGACCCGGCCCGCCAGGCCGACGCAGCCCTGCCGGAATATTTGGCGGTGGCGTGGCGGCCCCAGCCCGACACCGTCAACCTGGCCGTCAACCGGCCGGGCGGCGACCAGGGCGCCTGGGCGGTCGGCCCGGTGCTGGAACGGATTGGCCGCCGTCCCGATCTGCCGCAATTGCTGTCCTACAACCTGGACCCGGTCGGCATGCGCCACCGCCAGGCCGGCGCCTTGTGGCTAAAACGCGAGAAGGTCGAGGTGGTGCCGGAATTGGTGTCGGTCACCGCCGGCAGCCAGCAGGCCATCGTCGCCGCCCTGGCCACCCTGACCCGGGCCGGCGACATGGTCGCCGCCGAGGAATTGACCTATCCCGGTTTCAAGTCGGCCGCCGCCCTGCTGGGTCGGCCGGTGGTGCCGGTGGCGATGGATGAACACGGACTGATCCCCGACGAGGTCGACAAGGCCTTCGCCAAGGGGGCGCGTCTGCTTTATACCACCGCGACGGTGCAGAACCCGACCACCGCCACCCTGAGCGCCGAACGCCGCCGGGCCATCGCGCAATTGGCCCGCGCCCATGATGCGTTCGTGCTGGAAGACGGGGTGCACCGATTCCTTGATCCCGACGGCCCCGACGCGCTGCAGGTGTTCGCGCCCGAGCGGGTGATTTATCTGACCACCTTGTCGAAAAGCGTGTCGCCGGGCCTGCGCGCCGCTTTCGCCGCCGTTCCCGCCGTCTGGAAGGGCCGCTTCGACGCCGCCATCGGTGCCCTTAGCCTGGCGTTGCCGGTGCCCTTGATCGAAGCCGCCTGCATCCTGATCGACGAGGGCCAGGCGATCGTCGCCGCCGACCGCCAGCGGGCCGAGGCGATGGTTCGGCTGGATCTGGCCGCCCAAATCCTGGGTGACGAATTGCGCCCCACCGGGGCCGCCTTCAATCTGTGGCTGCCGCTGGCCCTGCCATGGACCAGCCTTTCCTTCGTCGCCGAGGCGGCCCGGCACGGCGTCAACCTGGCGCCCACCGAATCCTTCGCCATCGGCCGGCCGCACCAGGACGGCGTGCGGGTATCGGTGACGGCGCCGCCTGATCATGCCACCCTGGAACGGGGCCTTCGCATCCTGGCCGGCCTGTTGGCCGCCGGTCCCGGCCATACCATGCCGACGGTGTAACACCATGCAGCCCGGTTTCGCCGAGACGGTTCGCACCTTCGCCAAGATCGGGCTGCTGTCGTTCGGCGGGCCGGCCGGGCAGATCGCCACCATGCACCGCATCCTGGTGGACGAGAAGAAGTGGCTGGACGAGGAACGCTTCCTGCACGCCCTGAATTTCTGCATGCTGCTGCCCGGCCCCGAGGCCCAACAACTGGCCACCTATGCCGGCTGGCTGCTGCACCGGGTCAAGGGCGGGCTGGCCGCCGGCATCTTGTTCGTCGCCCCCGGTTTCGTGGTGATGATGGCGCTGGCCGCCTTCTATGTCGGCTTTCGCGACCTGACCCTGGTCCAGGGATTGTTCGCCGGACTGAAGCCGGCAGTGCTGGCGGTGGTGGTCGAAGCCTGCCTGCGCATCGGCAAACGCGGCCTGAAGCGGCCCAGTCACCGGGTGGTGGCGGTGCTGTCCTTCCTCGCCATCTTCCTGTTCGGCCTGCCCTTTCCGCTGATCGTCGCGGCGGCCGGGCTTTACGGCTTCGCCAGCACCAAGGCCGAGGGCCAGCTAGCGGTGGTGGACAGCCCGCCGGTCGGGCGGTCGCTGCCGACGATTCTTCTGTGGTCGATCCTGTGGCTGGCCCCGGTCGGGCTGGCGTTGGCCTGGGGTCAAGGGGCCTTCGGGGCGGTCGGCCTGTTCTTCGCCAAGATGGCGGTGGTGACCTTCGGCGGCGCCTATTCGGTTCTGGCTTACGTCGCCCAGCAGGCGGTCGAGGTGCATGGCTGGCTGACGCCCCCTGAGATGCTGGACGGCTTGGGGCTGGCGGAAACCACCCCCGGTCCGCTGATCCTGGTCAACCAGTTCGCAGGCTTCCTGGCCGGCTTTCGCGATCCCGGCCCGTTGAACCCATGGGCCGGCGGAGTGCTGGCGGCCTGCCTGACGGTGTGGGTGACCTTCGTGCCGTCTTTTTTGTGGATCTTCGCCGGCGCCCCCCATGTCGAGCGCATGCGCGGCAATGCCCGGCTGGCGGCGGCCTTGTCGGCCATCACCGCCGCCGTCTTCGGTGTGATCTTGAACCTGTCGCTGTGGTTCGCCCTGCATGTGGCCTTTGCCAAGGTCGGCGATTGGGGGGTGGGGCCGATCAATCTGCCGCTTCCCGATCCGGCCTCGGCCCAGCCGGTCGCCATCGTCCTGGGGGCGGCGGCGATGGTGGCTTTGGTTCGCTTGAAGTGGGGAATGGTGCCGGTGTTGGCAGGCTCAGCCGCGATCGGCGCCCTGCTTTATTAGCCCGCCGTCCCAGCGCCTGGCCAATAGCCAGGCCGCCAGCCCCGAGGCCATGCTGATGGCTGCCATGGTCAGGAAGGCGCCGCCGCCAAAGGCTTCGTACAGCCGGCCCGAGGCCAGGCTCATCAATCCCGGCGCCGCTCCGGCGGCGATGCCGGCGAAAATGCCTTGGGCGCGGGCCGACAGGCCGGCGGGCACTGCGCGGTTCAGGAAATGCATCGCGCCCAGATGGCCGCAGCCGAAGGTGGCGGCGTGCAGCAATTGGGCAAGGGCCAAGGCGGGCAGGGCGGTGGTGGTGCCCAGCACCAACCAGCGCACGATGCCGGCCAAGGCGGCGATCAGCAGCAGCCGGGCCGGCCCCAGCCGCGCCACCACCCGGCCCGAGAAGGCGAACAGGGCGATTTCGGCCACCACCCCTTCCGACCACAGATAGCCGATGACGTCGCCCTCGATGCCGGCAGACTTCCAATGGATGGTGGCGAAGCCGTAATAGACGGTGTGCGCCGCCTGGTTCAGGCTGGCGGCGGCCAGAAACAACAGGAACGGCGCCGAGCCCAACAGGGGCGCCAGCCGGGCCGGCTCGCGACCGGGGCCGACGGGAATCCGCTGGTCGGGCAGGGTGGCGCAACTGATGGCGGTCAGCGCCAGGGCGGCCGAGACCAGCCACACCAACAGGCTGGTCGGCTGGCCGGTCAGGATCTGGCCGGTGGCGATGGCGGCCAGGATGAACGAGGCCGATCCCCACAGCCGCACCCGCCCGTAATCCAGCTTGTGATGGGTGGCCACCGCCAGCACCAGGCTTTCGCCCACCGGCATGATCGCCGACCAGCAGCCGGTGGCGACCACCGACAGGGTCAGGATGGTCCAGAATCCGTCGGTCAGGGCGAAGGCCAGCCAGCCGATGGCGGCGGCGGTGGCCAGTACCACCATGGGCCGGCGGCGATCGCCGCGCTTATCGACCACATGGCCGATCAGCGGATTGACCACCACCTTGGTCACATAGATGACGGCGATGATCAGGCCGATCTCGACCGGGGTCAGGCCCCGGTCCTTCAGCCATAACGGCCAGAACGGCAATTGGGTGCCGACCCCGATGAACAGGGCGGTGTAATAGAACGACAGGCGCAGGCCGGCCTGGGTTCGGGTCATGGGAACAGGCGCGACAGCGTCAGTCCGCGCTGGGCCATCGACAGCACGCATTCGTCGGACGCCAGGAAGCGGTATTCCTCTTCCCGCTGGGTGGTCAGACTGTCGGCGGCCTTCAGGGCGTCATCGACGAAGCCGGGATGGACCATCATCAAGGTGCGCAGGCGCGGCCGGTCGGTGAAGCGGCGGAACAATTGGGCGAACGGCACCCTCCCCGAGAAGTCGTAGACCCCCCGGAACGAACCGTTATGCGGCACCCCTTCCACCTGCAGGCAGCGGCGGAAATGGCGGCCCAACTCGGAAATGATCAGGGCGCGCACCGGGTTGACGGCGCGGGCGATGATGGCGGCGCGCGGCTCGACGCAGGATCGGATCCAGCCCTTGCGGCCCATGCGATGGCGCCATAATTCCAGCGTCGCGGCGCCGATTCCCGGCAATTGCTGGACATGATGGTGGCCGTCCAGGAAATCGGGGGGGCGGCCGAAGCCAGCCTCGAAGGCATCGTACTGGCGATGGAACTCGGCCTTGATCTCGGCCTGGTCCAGGCGGCCGGTCAGCGCCAGCTTCAACAGCGTGCCCAGGGGCGGCAGCTTGCCGTCGGGGGCCAGCCTGGGCATCGGTCCCAGCGGAGCCTGGTCGGTCAGCGTCAGGTGGATGCCGATATCGGCCCGGCCGTCCAGGTCCTTCAGCGCCCGGGCCTCGTCGGGCCAGAAGCGGCTTTGCGTCATGCAGCCGGTGGCCTGCAGGCGCCCCTGTTCGATCAATTGGCGGATCGCCAGCGACACGCCGGGGGCCAGGCCGTAATCGTCGGCGCACAGGGTGATGGCGTTGGGTGCGGTCATCCGAATTTCTTTCCAGGTGCCGGACGTTGACCGGCGGGCCGCTATTGTTCACACTTCCGCTCGACTTTCCAAGCGTCGCCACAAGGGATCTTCCCATGTCCGAAAACAATCCTGATTCCGGCCGGCCGATCCTGTCGCTGGTGGTGCCGATGTTCAATGAATCGGACAATGTCGACCATCTGTTCGCCCGGCTGATTCCGGTCCTGGACGGGTTCGGGGTGACGTGGGAAGTGGTCTGCGTCGATGACGGCAGCCGCGACGACACCGTTGCCAAGGTGGTGGCCCATCACCACCAGGAACCGCGCATCAAGCTGGTCGAATTGTCGCGCAATTTCGGCAAGGAAAAGGCGCTGTCGGCCGGTCTGCATCACACCTCGGGCCAGGCGGTGGCGATGATCGACGCCGACCTGCAGCACCCGCCGGAACTGGTGGGGCGGATGCTGGAATTGTGGCGCGAGGGCTATGAGATGGTCATCGCCGTTCGCTCGGGCCGCGAGAAGGAAAGCGCGGTCAAACGCTTTTCGGCCAATCTGTTCTACGACCTGTTCGCCAAGGTGTCGGAGGTCAGCCTGCCGCAAGGCGCCGGCGATTTCCGCCTGCTGGATCGCAAGGTGGTCGATGTGTTGAACTCGATGCCGGAACACACCCGCTTCATGAAGGGGCTGTATGCCTGGGTCGGTTTCCGCCAGATCTCGATCCCCTATGACGTCGCCGAACGGGTGGCGGGCCAGACCAAGTTCAACCTGTTCCGGCTTTACCGGCTGGCCATCGACGGCATCACCGCCTTTACCTCGGTGCCGTTGAAGGTGTGGACCTTCATCGGCATGCTGGTGGCCGCCTTCGCGATGCTCTACGGCCTGTTGTTCATCGTCAAGACCCTGATCCTGGGCATCGACGTGCCGGGCTATCCGTCCTTGATCGTCGCGGTGATGTTCCTGTCCGGCGTGCAGCTGATCAGCCTGGGGGTGATCGGCGAATATCTGGGTCGGGTGTTCTCCGAGGTCAAGCACCGCCCCCTTTATGTCGTGCGCAACGCCTATGGCTGCAAGCGCAATATTCCAGTGGATGAATAGACTATGCTGTCCAGCAAGGCCAAATACGGGTTGAAGGCGATGGTTCATCTGGCCCGCAAGGCCGGGGACGGCTCGGTGCTGATCGCCGACATCGCCGAGGCCGAGCGCATCCCCAAGAAGTTCCTGGACGCCATCTTGCTGGAGATGAAGAAGGTCGGCCTGTTGTCCTCGAAGAAGGGCAAGGGCGGCGGCTATGTGCTGGCGCGGCCGGCGGAAAAAATCCTGGTCGGCGACATCGTCCGCCTGCTGGATGGGCCGCTGGCGCCGGTTCCCTGCGTGTCCCGCACCGCCTATCGTCGCTGCGACGATTGCGTCGACGAGACCAATTGCGCCATCCGCGCGGTGATGGGCGAGGTCAGGGACGCCATCGCCGCCATCCTGGACAAGACCAGCCTGGCAGACATGGCCTTTGCCATGAAGCCCGAACCGATCCTGATGTACGACATCTGAATTCGCCCGGGTGAAAGGGCGTTGACACCTCGCAATCTATAAATCTATAAATCAATAGATTTTTAGAGAAGGAGGTCGCGATGTTGCGTTTCATCGACGAGGATTGGGGTCGGCTGGGCCTGGGTCTGCTGGCGGCGTTGATCATCGCCGTGGGGGGTGCGCTGCTGATCCCGGGCGCCCGCGCCGCCGAGCCCCGGGCGCTTCTGAACGTGTCCTACGATCCCACCCGCGAGCTTTACCAGGACATCAATCAGGCGTTCGCCGCCCAATGGCGGGTCTCGACCGGCGAGAGCTTGAAGATCAACCAGTCGCATGGCGGCTCGGGCAAGCAGGCCCGCTCGATCATCGACGGGCTGGAATCCGATGTCGCCACCCTGGCGCTCGCCTACGACATCGATGCCGTCGCCGACCGCGGCCTGATCGACACCGCCTGGCAGAAGCGGCTGGCCCATAACAGCGCGCCCTACACCTCGACCATCGTCTTCCTGGTCAGGAAGGGCAATCCCAAGGCGATCCGCGACTGGGGCGACCTGATCAGGCCCGGCGTGCAGGTGATCACCCCCAATCCCAAGACCTCGGGCGGGGCGCGGTGGAACTATCTGGCCGCCTGGGGCTGGGCGCTGGACAAGTGGGGCAACGACCCCGCCAAGGCCGAGGACTTCGTCAAAGCCTTGTTTCGCAATGTTCCGGTGATGGATACCGGGGCCAGGGGTGCGACCACCACCTTCGCCCAGCGCGGTATCGGCGACGTCTTGCTGGCCTGGGAGAACGAGGCGATTCTGGCCCTGACCGAGTTGGGCGGCGGTTTCGAGATCGTCGTGCCCACCCTGTCGATCCTGGCCGAGCCGCCGGTGGCGGTGGTCGACAAGGTGGTCGATCGCAAGGGCACCCGCGCCGTGGCCGAGGCCTATGTCGCCTTCCTGTACACGCCCGAGGCCCAGAAGATCATCGCCCGCCACCATTACCGGCCGCGCGACCCCGACGTGGTGCGCCAGACCGCCAAGGATTTCCCGCCGGTCAAGCTGTTCACCATCGATGACGTGTTCGGCGGCTGGCGTGCCGCCCAGGCCGCGCACTTCGCCGATGGCGGCGTGTTCGACCGCATCGTGGCGAGGAAGTGATGGGCGCGCAGGCGTTGCGCCGCCGCGTGCTGCCGGGCTTCGACCTGACCCTGGGCCTGACGCTGGCCTGGGTGTCGCTGGTGGTGCTGATCCCCCTGGCGGCGCTGTTCGCCAAGGCCTGGGCCTTGAGCCTGGGCCAATGGCTGGCGATCCTGGGCGATGCGCGGGTTCTGGCGGCGCTTCGGCTGTCGTTCGGCGGCGCCCTGGCGGCGGCCCTGGTGGCCGGGGCGGCCGGCCTGCTGGTCGCCTGGGTGCTGGTCCGTTATCGCTTTCCCGGCCATCGCCTGGCCGATGCCGCCATCGACCTGCCCTTCGCCCTGCCCACCGCCGTCGCCGGCATCGCGCTCGCCACCTTGTACGCCCCGACCGGCTGGATCGGCCGCTGGCTGGAGCCGGTGGGCATCAAGATCGCCTATGCTCCGGCCGGGGTGGTGCTGGCGATGGTGTTCATCGGCCTGCCCTTCGTGGTCCGCACCGTCGAACCGGTGCTGGCCGACCTGGACCGCGACGTCGAGGAAGCCGCCGCCACCCTGGGGGCCACCCCCCTGACCATCTTTGTTCGGGTGATCCTGCCGGCGGTGGTGCCGGCCTGGGCCACCGGCTTCGCCCTGGCCTTCGCCCGCGCCGTCGGCGAATACGGCTCGGTGGTGTTCCTGGCCGGCAATCTGCCGGGCCTGTCGGAAATCGCCCCGCTGCTGATCATCACCAAGCTGGAACAGTACGATTATCCCGGCGCCACCGCCATTGCCGCCCTGATGCTGCTGCTGTCCTTCGTCATGCTGCTGGCCATGAACGGTCTGCAGGGCTGGGGGCGGGCCCGCCGGGGCGAGGGACGGTCATGATCGCCCGCAAGCTGTTGATCGGGCTGGCGGTGGTCGTGCTGGCGCTGCTGCTGGGCCTGCCGCTGGCGGTGGTGATCGTCGAGGCGCTGGGACGGGGCGTGGCGCCGTTCCTGGCTCGCCTGGCCGATCCCGACAGCCTGGCCGCCCTGCGGCTGACCTTGCTGGTGGCCGCCATCGCGGTGCCGCTGAATCTGGGGTTCGGCCTGGCCGCCAGTTGGGCCATCGCCAAGTTCGACTTTCGCGGCAAGAGCCTGCTGCTGAGCGTGGTCGATCTGCCGTTCTCGGTGTCGCCGGTGATTTCCGGGCTGGTGTGGGTGCTGTTGTTCGGCGCCCAGGGCTGGCTGGGGCCATGGCTGGCCGACCACGGCATCCGGCTGATCTTCGCGGTGCCGGGCCTGGTGTTGGCCACCTTGTTCGTCACCTTTCCCTTCGTTGCCCGCGAGTTGATCCCCTTGATGCAGGAACAAGGCCGAGATGCCGAGGAAGCGGCGGCAACCCTGGGGGCGGGCGGCCTGCACACCTTCCTGAAGGTTACCTTGCCCGATGTCCGTTGGGGCCTGCTGTACGGCGTGCTGCTGTGCAACGCCCGGGCGATGGGCGAATTCGGCGCCGTCTCGGTGGTGTCGGGGCACATTCGCGGTCTGACCAACACCCTGCCTTTGCACGTGGAGATTCTCTACAATGAATATGATTTCGTCGGCGCCTTCGCCGTCGCCTCGCTTCTGGCCGCACTGGCTTTGGTCACGTTGGCGGCGAAATCCGCCCTTGAATGGGCGCACCAGGACGGACTGGCCCGGCTCCACCGCCACTGAGGCGATCCGCATCGACAGCGTCAGCCGCCGATTCGGCGCCTTCCAGGCCCTGGATCAGGTGTCGCTGTCGGTGGCGCCCGGCGAGTTGGTGGCCCTGCTGGGGCCATCGGGATCGGGCAAGACCACGTTGCTGCGGCTGCTGGCCGGGCTGGATTTCCCCGATGCCGGCGCCATCGCCCTGCACGGTGCCGACGCAACCCATCTGCCCACCGGCAAGCGCGGCATCGGCTTCGTCTTCCAGAACTACGCCCTGTTTCGCCACATGAGCGTGGCCGACAACATCGCCTTCGGCCTGAAGGTGCGGCCGCGCGGCCTGCGACCGCCGGCCGCCGAGATCGCTGCCCGGGTCGAGCGCCTGCTGCATCTGGTCAAGCTGGACGGCCTGGGCGGGCGCTATCCGGCGCAATTGTCGGGCGGCCAGCGCCAGCGGGTGGCCCTGGCCCGCGCCCTGGCCATCGAGCCCAGGCTGCTGCTGCTGGACGAGCCGTTCGGCGCCCTGGACGCCCAGGTCCGCAAGGGCCTGCGCCGGTGGGTGCGCGACCTGCACCACCAGCTTGGCCTGACCGGCGTGCTGGTCACCCACGACCAGGAAGAGGCGCTCGAGATCGCCGATCGGGTGGTGGTGATGAAGGATGGCCGGATCGAACAGGTGGGCACACCACGCCAGCTTTACGACCATCCGGCCTCGCCGTTCGTGTGGCGGTTCCTGGGCCAATGCAACGCGCTGCCTTGCGTGGTCGAGAACGGCCTGGCCCGGATCGGCGATCTGGCCCTGGCGGCCAGCCCGGGCGACGGACCCGGGACCTTGTTCTTCCGGCCGCACGACGTGATCCTTGGCCGGGAAGGTGGGGTTTTGGCCCGGATCAGTCATGTGACGGTGACCGGCGCTGTGGTCAGGGTCGAACTCGATCTGGCCGGGCACAAGATCGAGGCTGAACTGACCCGCGAAACGGCCGATCGAGGGATCGAGGTGGGCCAGACGGTCGGGGTCACCTTGCGAAAGCTCGCCTTCTTCGGGCAATGAAGACGGCCCGCGCCACCATGGGCGCGGGCCGATTCCCTGGGTCAGGCGGCGCGGATTTCCGACAGGAAGGCGGTGACCTCGCCGGCCAACTGGCGCGACACGGTCTTCAAGCCGTCGGCCGAGCCATAGACCTGATCGGCCATCACCTTGGTTTCCTGGGCGGCGTTGGCCACCACCGCGACATTGTCGGCCGCCGCCGAGGTGCCGGCCGCCGCCTGGGCGACCGAGCGGGCGATTTCGCTGGTGGCGGCCCCTTGTTCCTCGACCGCCGCGGCGATGGCGCTCGACAGTTCGTTGATGGTCTCGATGGTGCTGGTGATGCCCTGGATGGCATCGACCGCCTGGCGGGTTTCGCCCTGGATGGCGGCGATCTGCTGGCCGATTTCCTGGGTCGCCTTGGCGGTCTGGTTGGCCAGGCTTTTCACTTCGCCGGCGACAACCGCGAAGCCCTTGCCCGCCTCGCCCGCTCGCGCCGCTTCAATCGTGGCGTTCAGGGCCAGCAGGTTGGTCTGGCTGGCGATGGTGTTGATCAGCCCGATCACCTCGCCGATCCGGCTGGCGGCGTCGGACAGGCTTAAGACCATGCGGTTGGTGTGTTCGGCCTGCTCGACCGCCTCCCGCGAGATGGTGGCGGCATGGGCCACCTGGCGCGAAATCTCATCGACCGAGGACGACAATTCCTGGGTGGCGGCCGACACCGCCTGGACGTTGGCGGTGACCTGGCCGGTCATCGAGGTGACGCTGCCGGCCTGGACCATGGTCTGGTCGGCGTTGCCCGACAGGGTCTGCGAATTGCCCAGCAGGCTTTCCGACGAATCCTGGATCTGCTGGACGATGCCGTTGACGCGGCCTTCCAGCGACGTGGCGACCCGCTCCAGCGCCTGGCGGCGGTGGATTTCCGACTGGCGGTCCATCTCGACCTTCTCGAGTTGCGAATAGCCCAGTTTGGCCTTGGTCGCTCGCAACAGCGCGGTCAGGCGCTGGTACTCGCTGACCGGCTCGTCGGTGATGTCGTGGGCGAAATCGCCGCGTGCCAGGGCGTCGAAATGGCCTTCCATGCGGTTCAGGGGCGCATTGATGCGGCCGATCAGGGCTCGGCCCAGGCCAACGGCCGCCACCAGGGCGGCGATGATGACGCCGATGCCGGCGGTGTCCATGTTCAGATTGATCAGCTCGGCGGCGGCGATGGTCAGAATGACCGGTACGCTCATCGCCAGCACCATGAGTCCGGTGACACTGTTCCTGGCGTGGGCGATGGCGCCGGCCAGGCCGGTGCGGATCACGCGGCCCTCCTTGATCACCATGCCGTTTGCCCGGCCCTCGCGAAGGTCGGTGTACAGCCTTTCGGCCGCCGCCACCTGCTCGCGACTGGGCTTCGAGCGGATCGACACGAAGCCGGTGATCTGGCCGTTCTCGGTGACCGGCGTGACGTTGGCCCGCACCCAGTAATGGTCGCCATTCCTGGTGCGGTTCTTGACGAAGCCTTCCCACGGCTTGCCGGCCTTGATGGTCTGCCACAGATCGGCAAAGGCTTCCTTCGGCATGTGGGGATGGCGCACCAGATTGTGCGGGCTGCCCAGCAGTTCCTCCTCGGTGAAGCCGCTGATGTCGATGAAGGCCTTGTTGACGAAGATGATGCGGCCGCCGGCATCGGTGCGCGATACCAGCATTTCGCCGTCGTTCATCATGACTTCGCGGTTGGTGATCGGTCCGTTGTCGCGCATGGGAAACCTCGCCGTCTTAAGAATGAGAAGCATACTTAGGTCTAGTACGTGGTCGAGTCGTCGGGGAAATCAACCACAAAATTTTTGTTTTTCGTAATTCCAGCTAAGGTTTGAAGGCATTGTATAAAAAAGAAAAATACGCACATACCCAAGCGTGGTAGTGGGACATATGCGTGCCCTCGGAGATTGACAGCCACCCGCCCTTGGGCCATCACACAAGGACGCAGGAAGCCCGAGGGAGAATGAGCGCATGAGTGCCGTCCGGATCATTCAGACCACCCCGTTCGACGGGCAGAAGCCGGGAACGTCCGGCTTGCGCAAGAAGGTCAAGACCTTCGCCCAGCCGCATTATCTGGAAAATTTCGTTCAAGCGATCTTCGGATCGATCGGCGAGGTCGGCGGCAAGGTTCTGGTGCTGGGCGGCGATGGCCGCTTTCACAACCGCACTGCCTGCCAGACCATCCTGAAGATGGCCGCCGCCAACGGTTTCGCCCGGGTGATGGTCGGGCGTGGCGGCATCTTGTCGACGCCGGCGGCGTCTTGCGTGATCCGCAAGTACCGGACCTTCGGCGGCATCATCTTGTCGGCCAGCCACAATCCCGGCGGCCCGGATGAGGATTTCGGCATCAAGTACAACATCCCGGCCGGCGGCCCGGCCCCCGAGGCGGTGACCGAGGCGATCTTCGCCCGTTCGAAGACCATCACCGAGTACCGCATCTGGGACGGCGCCGACATCGACCTGGACCGTCTGGGGACCCAGCAATTGGGGCCGATGGCGGTCGAGGTGTTCGACCCCGTGGCCGATTACGCCGACCTGATGCAGACCCTGTTCGATTTCGACGCCATCCGCGCCGCCTTCAAGGCCGGCTTTCGCATGAAGTTCGACGCCATGCACGCGGTGACCGGCCCCTATGCCAAGGCCATCCTGGAAGGCATGTTGGGGGCGCCGGCCGGCACGGTGATGAACGGCACGCCGCTGGAAGATTTCGGCCACGGCCATCCCGACCCCAATCTGGTTCACGCCCACGAATTGGTGGAAGCCTTGTTCGGTGCCGATGCTCCCGATTTCGGCGCGGCGTCGGACGGTGACGGCGACCGCAACATGATCCTGGGCAAGAATTTCTATGTGACGCCGTCGGACAGTCTGGCCGTTCTGGCGGCCAACGCCACGCTGTGCCCGGGTTATGCCAAGGGCTTGAAGGGCATCGCGCGGTCGATGCCGACCTCGGCGGCGCCCGACCGCGTCGCCGCTGCCCTGGGCATCCCGGCCTTCGAGACGCCGACGGGGTGGAAGTTCTTCGGCACCTTGCTCGATGCCGGTCTGGCCACCCTGTGCGGCGAGGAAAGCTTCGGCACCGGCTCGGACCATGTGCGAGAAAAAGACGGGCTGTGGGCGGTGCTGATGTGGCTGAACGTGTTGGCCGTCCGCAACGAGCCGGTGGCCGACATCGTGCGCGCCCATTGGGCCAAGTATGGCCGCAACGTCTATTCCCGCCACGATTACGAAGGCATCGATTCGGCCGCCGCCAACGGTCTGATGGACCATCTGCGCGGCCTGGATTTGAAGGGCAAGGCGCTGGGGGCCTATAAGGTCGCCTTCAACGACGATTTCGCCTATACCGACCCGGTGGACGGCAGCATCAGCACCCAGCAGGGCATCCGCATCGTCTTCGAGGACGGCAGCCGCGTGGTGTTCCGCCTGTCCGGCACCGGCACCGAGGGGGCGACGCTGCGCGTCTATATCGAACAGTTCGAGCCCAATGTGACCAAGCACCATCTGGACCCGCAAGTGGCCCTGGCGGATTTGATCAAGATCGCCCGCGACGTGGCGCAAATCGAGGCCCGCACCGGGCGGGCCGAGCCCACGGTGATTACCTAGGAAAGAGAATTTTACCACAGAGGCACAGAGACACAGAGAGACCGTGCCACACGGCATCAGCATACTTCCTCGTCATTGCCGGGCTTGACCCGGCAATCCACGTGGTGCCGCATTTGAAGCGTTGACAGTGCGGAACGACGTGGATGCCCGGAACAAGTCCGGGCAAGACGAGGAAGGGGAGGTCGGGCGGAACCAATTTGAAAGGCATCTCTGTGCCTCTGTGCCTCGGTGGTTCATCCAGCAAGGAACAGCGATGACCCATACCTTCCACCCCACCATCCTGCGCGAATACGACATCCGCGGCATCGTCGGCGAGACCCTGTCGGCCGCCGACGCCCGCGCCATCGGCCAGGCCTTCGGCAGCCGGGTCCGCCAGGCCGGCGGTTCGGTGGTGTGCGTCGGCTGGGACGGACGGCTGTCCAGCCTGGAACTGGCCGGCGCCCTGACCGAAGGGCTGATGTCCACCGGCTGCACGGTGCGCCGGGTCGGTCGTGGGCCGACGCCGATGCTGTATTACGCCGCCAAGGTGCGCGATGCCGACGGCGGCATCATGGTCACCGGCAGCCACAACCCGCCGACCCATAACGGCTTCAAGATGGTGTTTCAGGGCAAGCCGTTTTTCGGCTCCGACATTCGCGGCCTGGGCGAAATCGCGGCGGCCGGTGATTTCGTCCAAGGCCAGGGCAGCGTGGTCGAGGACGATATCCGCCTCGAATATTGCGACCGCCTGGTCCAGGATTGGGACGGCAAGCGCGAGCTGCGGGTGGTGTGGGATTGCGGCAACGGCGCCGCCGGCGAGATCACCGAGATGCTGGCCAAGAAGCTGCCCGGCCGTCATACCGTGCTGTTCGGCGAGATCGACGGCCGTTTCCCCAACCACCACCCCGACCCGACCGAGCCGCATAATTTGCGGGCGCTGCAAGATGCCGTGCTGTTCGAGCGGGCCGATATCGGCATCGCCTTCGATGGCGACGGCGACCGCATCGGGGTGATCGACAACGAGGGCCGCATCCTGTGGGGCGACCAGATCCTGGTGATCCTGGCCGAGGATTTGCTGAAGACCCGGCCGGGCGCGACCATCATCGCCGACGTCAAGGCCAGCCAGGTGTTCTTCGAGGAAGTGGCCCGCATGGGCGGCAAGCCGGTGATGGGGCGCACCGGGCATTCGCTGATCAAGACCCAGATGGCCGAGATCGGCGCCCCGCTGGCCGGCGAGATGAGCGGTCACATCTTCTTCGCCGACCGCTATTACGGCTTCGACGACGCGCTTTATGCCGCCATCCGCCTGCTGGGCATCGTGTCGCGCATGGAGCGCCAGACCCTGGGCGCCCGGCGCGACAAGCTGCCGCACATGGTCAACACGCCGGAAATGCGCTTCGACTGCGCCGACGAACGCAAGTTCGCGGTGATCCATGAGGTCAAGGATCGCCTGGCCGCCGAGGGCGCCAAGGTCAATGCCATCGACGGCGTCCGCGTCGATACCCCCGACGGCTGGTGGCTGTTGCGCGCGTCCAATACCCAGGCGGTGCTGGTGGCCCGCTGCGAGGCCAAGTCGGTCGAGGGCTTGAAGCGTCTGCGGGCCGCCCTGGAAGCGCAGTTGGCCAAAAGTGCGGTTACCTTGCCGGGCTGACGGCGCCGGGCCATAATCGGCGGGTGGGCTTGGAGCATGGCCGGTGAACCTGTTCTTCTACGGCACCCTGATGGACCCCGAGGTCCGCGAGATCGTCTGCGGCCGGCCGCTCGACACCGTCGAGCCGGCGGTGGCCCAGGGATTTCGCCGCGTCCACGTCGCCGGCCGCCATTATCCGATGCTGCTGTCCCATGCCTCGGGCTGGGTCGACGGATTGCTGGTCACCCGGGTCGAACCCGAGGCGGTGCACCGCCTGCAGGTTTATGAGGGCTGGGAATACGCCCTGCACCCGATCCGGGTGCGTACCCATTCGGGTCAGGTGGTGATGGCCCATGTGTTCATGTGTCCGCCGACCATCCGCCCCGATCCCCGCCAGTGGCGGCTGGAAACCTGGCTGCTGCGCCACAAGCGCCCGTTCCTGCGCAAGGCCCAGGCCTTGATGGAACGCGCCTTGAAGCGGCGCGGCGGCGGCGTCGCCGGCCGGCTCCCCCGGCCCGGCCTGGCGCCCAAGCTGCGCCGTCAGGGCTGAGTGAAGAAGTCCGAGGCCAGACGGGTCATTTCGTCGGTGGCGATCTTCAGCAATTCCCGGCCTGCCTCCGGGCTGGCCAGCGACGGGTTCGAGCCGATGCGGCCGTCGGGGAAGCGTTCGCGGAAATCCGCAGGCCCGAAGAACGCGCCGGTCGGCGCCACCGCCGGCACCAGCGGGTGCGGGTCGGCCAGGTCGGGATGAAGCGCCCAGGTCAGCGCCACTTCGGGCGGTGTCGCGTGCGAACCGACCATGTCTGCGAACAATCGGTGCGAGGCCGCCATCACCTCGGGCGTTTCCCACCAATTGACCAGCCGGGTCCGCAAGGCCGGGCGAGGGGACAGGCGGTCCAGTTCCATCTGGGTCTGGGAAAAGGCGGCGTTGATCGTGGCGACATTGCCGCCATGGCCGTTGATCATCAACACCCGGTCGAAGCCGTGGCGAACCAGCGACAGCAGGCAATCCTCGACCACCGCCAGCAAGGTCGAGGGCTTCAGCGTCATGGTGCCCGGAAAGGCCATGTGGTGCTGGGCCATACCGATGGCCAGGGTGGGCGCAACCACAACCCCCAACGCTTCGCCCACCTTGTCGGCGACCGCTTCGGCGCACAAGGCGTCGGTGCCGATCAGGCCGGTGGGGCCATGCTGCTCGGTCGAGCCGATGGGCAGGATGATGGCGGTGGAATGGGCCAGATAGGCCTCGACCTGGGGCCAGGTCATCAAATGCAGGCGCATGCAGGAAACTCCGCTGGTGTCGGCGCCATTATCCATCTTGGCGCGATCTTGCCCACCCCCAGTGTCCTGCCCCCGAAATTCGCATAGCGAATTCCGGGGAAAAGCAGGCCACCAATCCGTTGAATCGTGTGGTGACCCCGACGTCCGCATTCCCATGCGAACTTCGGGGTCACCACACAAGGTATGTGACGAAGTTTTCATTTTGCATTCGCCATTCGCCCGTGGATAATGCTTTCCCACCATATCTAGTGGTCGGAGGGGGAGATGGACGATATCGATTGCGCTGCGGAGCGTGTTGAAGCGTTCAACGCGGTGGCGCTGAAGGCGGTCCTCGACCGCATGGCCGGTCCGGCGTCTTCGGGAATTTGTCGCGCCTGTGGTTGCGCCATCGAGGATGAACGGCTGCAGGCCAATCCGCACGCGCGCCATTGTCGCGAATGTGCCGACGAAATCGAGGCCGAAACCCGTCGAAAGAACCGCTGCGGCCCGCGCTGATCGGGTCCCTACCCCATTGCGGGGGGTGGTGGTCGCGCGGTAGAGTTTCGGTGTGTCAGATCAAACATCGCCTTCGTCGCCCTGCTGCCAGCCCGCGCCGGTTCCGGTTCGCCCGGGGCGGTCCCTGTCTGGCAAGGTGCTTGCCGCGGCGCTGATCTCGACCTTCCTGGTGGTCGCCGCCGCCGAGGCCTATCGGCTGCACTCCGTGCGGGGCGAGCGGCTTGATCGCCTGCAGCAGAAGGCCTTGTCCACCGCCGAGGTTCAGGCGCTGTCGATGGCGCGCCCCTTGTTCGATTTCGACGACGAGGTGGTGGGCGTGTTGGTCCACGCCCTGGCCGGCGATCCCGAGGTGCTGTGGGCCGAGGTCCAGAATTCCGAGGGCGAGATCGTCGCTTCCTTGCGTGAGCGGGGCGAATCCTCGCTGGTGTCCGAGCGCGCCATCACCTATCGCAATCGCGGTGACGATATCGCCGTCGGACAATTGGCCATCGGCTTTTCCAGCGCCGCCGCCGATGCCGAACTGCGCCGTCATGCGATGGTCAGCGTCGGCGGCCTGCTGGCGATGTTCCTGGCCTTGTCGCTGGCCATCACCGGGTCGTTCCGCCGCATCAGCATGCCCTTGGCGGAAATGAGCCGCACCCTGCGGGCGCTGGCCGGCGGCCGCAAGGATCTGGTGGTGCCGGGGACCGACCGCGACGACGAGATCGGCGACATGGCCCGCGCCGCCGAGGTGTTCCGCCGCCATGTCGGCGAAATCGAGCGGCTCGAGGCCGAGAAGGCTCAGGCCGCGGTGATTCGCGACAGCGAGCAGCGGCTGCGTCTGATGGTCGAGGCCTTGCCGATTCCCCTGGTGATGACCAGCCTGGGCGACGATTCGCGCATCTTGTTCGCCAACCGCTCGTTGCGCGACGATTTCATCGGGGGCGGCGATCCGGTCGGATTGCCGGTCTCGGAGGTGTGGGTCGACCTGGCCGAGCGCGAGCGGATGCTGGAACACATCGCCGTCTCGGGCGCCGTGCGCAATTTCGAGACCAGGCTGCGCCGTCCCGGGGGAGCTGAATTCTGGGCGCTGCTTTCGCTGGTCAAGACCGAGTATCTGGGCCAACAGGTGTTGCTGGGCGGGATCACCGACATCAGCGATCGCCACCGCATGGAACAAGACCTGACCGAGGCCAAGGACCAGGCCGAGGCGGCGACCCGGGCAAAATCCGAGTTCCTGGCCACCATGAGCCACGAAATCAGGACGCCGATGAACGGCATCCTGGGGATGGCCGAGTTGCTGCGTGACGGCCCGCTGGACGAGGCCCAGCGCAGTCAGGTCGAGACGCTGTGCGCCTCGGGCCGGGCCTTGCAGGCCTTGCTGGGCGACATTTTGGACTTGTCGAAGCTGGAAGCCGGCCGGTTGGAGCTGAACACACAGGTTTTCGACCCGCGCCGCCTGTTCGCCGAGGTGTCCGACCTTCTGGGCTTCAAGGCGCGCGAGAAGGGGCTGCATCTCGGAATGGCGGTGGCGCCGGAAGTGCCCAGCCGGCTGGAAGGCGACGATCTCCGTCTGCGCCAAGTGGTGCTGAATCTGGTCGGTAACGCGGTCAAGTTCACCGAACAGGGGACCATCGCCCTGACCGCCTCGTTGATGTCGCGTGATCCCTTGGTTCTGCGGGTCGATGTGGTCGATACCGGCATGGGCATTGGCCCCGACACCATGCCGCAACTCTTCTCGCCGTTCAGCCAGGGCGACAGCCAGATCGCGCGCCGCTTCGGGGGTACCGGCCTGGGGCTGGCGATCGCGCGCCGTCTGGTCGAGGCCCAGGGTGGCACCATCGGCGCCGAAAGCCGCCCGGGCGAAGGCAGCCGCTTCTGGTTCGAGGTGCCGATGAAGGCCGCCGACGACAATGCCGTCACCGCCGACGGCGACGTTCCGGTGCCGCCGCTGGATATCTTGATGGCCGAGGACAATCCGGTGAACCAGAAGGTGGTGCAGGTGTTCCTGGAACGCCGTGGCCACCGCGTTCATGCCGTGCCGGATGGCGCCCAGGCGCTGGAGGCGTTGCGGACCCGCCCCTACGATGTGGTGCTGATGGACATGCAGATGCCGGTGATGGACGGGCTGGAGGCGACGCGGGCCATCCGGTCGCTGCCGGCCCCGGCCGGCCAGGTGCCGATCGTCGCCTTGACCGCCAATGCCTTCCGCTCGGATGCCGAATCCTGCGCCGCCGCCGGCATGAACGGCTTCCTGGCCAAGCCGGTCGATTTTTTTCAATTGCAGGCGACGTTGGCTCGCTGGGCGGCGAAATGATCGGCCGTTGGGCGGCGCTGGCCCTGACGCTTGCCGTGGTGTGGATGCCGCCGGCGGCGACAGGGGCCGAAGCGCCGGTGGTTCTGGTGGCCGACCCGTGGTGTCCCCACACCTGCGACCCGGCCGAGGGCTCCGAGGGCTACATGATCGAGATCGCCCGCGAGGCGTTCGGCCTGTCCGGCATCGAGGTCATCTACAAGACCGAGGGCTGGTCGCGGGCCATGAGGGATGTGCGCCTGGGCCGCGCCGACGGGGCGGTGGGGGCGTTGTTCGACGAGGCCCCCGATCTGGTGACCCACGCCGAGCCCTTGGGCATGCAGGTCAACGTTCTGGTCACCCTGGGTGACGATTCCTGGCATTTCGAGGGCTGGGAAGGCTTGGCCGGACGCCGGGTCGGCGCGGTCAGTTCCTATTCCTATTCCGCCGAGATCGACGCCTGGCTGAAGGATCATCCGTCCGAGGTCCAGATGATCAGCGGCAGCGATGCCGCTCTTCGCAATCTGAAAAAATTGATGGCCGGGCGTATCGATGTGATGCTGGATGACGAAGCGGTGGTCGGCGACGCCGTCGCTCGCCTGAACAGCCCCCGGCCGGTTCGGATCGCCGGCCGTCTGCCCGGCGGCTCGCTGCATATCGCGCTGAACCCCAAGCGCGGCGAACGCCTGGCCCAGATCCTGAACCGGAATATCCGCGCGCTCCGCGCCAGCGGCCGCCTGGCGACCATCCTGGAACGCTACGACCTCAGCGATTGGGGCCGTAAGACGAAGCGTTGATAGGGGAAGAGTTGGTGCCCGGGGCTTTCTTTGCCTGGCTTGCCTCTAGGGGGCTCCCAAGGAGCCCCCGGGGGGGCATGGGGGTTTGCGACGGCCGACATCAGCGAGAGGGGCACGGAAGTTCTTCCGTGGGACTGCTCGGGGTTCTCTCAGAAGTATGCCTCTAGTTTTAATCCTTCGATCTGTCCGCGCATTGGCTATATTAGCCCTGTTCGGAAGGCGAACGGCGCGCTGACATCAAGACAGGGAGGTGCATAAAGGTGGCGATGTCCGGACGCTCTGTTCTTGCACGCTGTCCAAGGTATTGGGCGGAGCGGGCCGTTCTTGTCGTTTCTTGTGGCGCCCTGTTGTGGGGAATACTTTTCGTTACGGACGGCAACGCCAAGACGCGGGTGGTCATCGCTGCGGCCGGGGTGGCGTTCGTCGTCGCCACCATGATGGTGATGCGGGGGTTGCCGCGTCGCGTCACGGCGGCCAGCCTAGCCATCGGCATCGGGCTGGCCCTGGCGGTATCCTATGTCGGAGATTACCGCCATCACCGGAAGTTGGCACTGTGGAAGCAGGTTTTCGAAGAAAGCCTGCCGGGAGCCGTGCAGAGCGAACTGGCGGACCGAAACACGATCTTGACGTTCAGGGCGCCTTCGGCTTTGGACATGCTGCTGTCGGGCATCGACAAGAGCACTCTTCATGACTTCGCGGATGTGGTCGCCGCCGCCAATAAATTTCATGATCGTGTCGCCCCGGAATTTCGCCGGCAGCGGCTTTCCGACGAGCAGGCCAGGGTCGCCAGTCTGATGATGTTCACGTCCGGATTGTGGGGCTACGGCAACGTCGCCGCGCCGGACAAACCCGGCTGTGTCGGCACCAACGAGCGCAAGACCATCACCGGACGGGCCCTCACTTTTCAGGATTACCTCGAAAGCGACATCGGCTGCTGCACCGATTACGCATATCTGCTCCATGCCTTGCTCGATGCCGCCGGGTTCACCAACCGGCTGTCTTCCATTCCCGGCCACATCTTCAACGAGGTCCAGATCCGGGGGCGCTGGCACACGGTTGATGCCAACATCAACGTCGTCACTGATCATGCCTGGAACGACGTCGGCCCGCAAACGCCCCTGGAAATCATGATCTTTCCCCATCCGGGTTTGACACCGGGCCGGCTTTACCGGCGATCGCTCCTGCCTTTCCGGGTTTCGCAAATCGTCAGGATGGCGGCTGGCCTGGTCGAAGAGGCCAGCCATCCGGCCGAACCACCCCTGTTTCTCAGCGTCTCGGCTGGAGCCGAACCGGCACCTGGAACGGTGAATTGATTGGGCGTTTACTCGCGGTGATCCATCAGCCTCCTCTCGGTTCAGATCGAGTGGGCAACCTCGTGAGACTTCACATCTAGGCTACCACCCGGTGCTGCCGCTTGTGCCTGGGCCGCCCCGAGTGATCCGGATCGCAGGGAAATGGTGGGCCGGGAGCACCGATGTGCCCCGCAAGATCGGCCGGGAAGCGCCGCGAGAAATAGACGATGCCCCGTTTGGTGAAGCGGAATGGTGCCGCTTTGGTCTTCCACTCCATACGGCATCATGGCGAAGCCGCTGGAAACCAAGGAGTTACCATGGGGATTCTGAGGAAGAGTTGGTGCCCCAGGCCGGACTCGAACCAGCAAGCCTTGCGGCGGTCGATTTTGAGTCGACTGCGTCTACCAATTCCGCCACTGGGGCACCGGGGGTATTGGAAGCGGCGATCATAGCCAAGCTTTTCCCGAGGTCAACCGGAATTCGGCCATCCGGCCTTTTCCAGTCGCTCGATCACCTGGACGGCGTCGCCGGCAACGCAATGTTCCAGGAACGGACCGGCCGGCGCCGCCTTCAGATTGGGCCCCTTGGCGCAATGGCCCATGCACGGATTGGCCATCACCCGCCAATCCAGCCCGCGTGAGGCGATCTCGCGCTCCAGGGCGGCGAACAGGCGGTCATTGCCGCCGGCGGCGCAGGATCCTTGCGTTCCCAGGCGGCGATTCATGCACAGGTAAAGGGTCGGCTTCATGACTGAAATCTAGGCCATCGGCGCGGGCAGGGCCAGAACCACTTGCGCACCGCCCGATGGTTTCCGATAAAGAAGTCCGGTGGTCAGATTGGGTTGCCAAGATGGTGCGCACAGTGGGCTCGCATGGCCCGAAGACGATGGAAGCGATCCGCAAGGCCGGCCTGAAGCTGATCCACGAGCACGGCTACGAGGCGATGACCCTGCGCCAATTGGCCGCCGAGGTCGGCGTGCAGGTGGGCTCGCTTTATAACCACATCAGCACCAAGCAGGACCTTTTGTTCGACCTGATCAAGGCCCACATGGACGATCTGTTGGCCGAGCTCGAGGTTCGCCTGGCCGGCATCGATGGCCCGGTCGAGCGGCTGAAGGCCTTCTGCGCCTTCCACGTCACCTATCACATCCTCAGGAAGCGCGAGGTGTTCATCGGCTATTCCGAGCTGCGCAGCCTGGACCCCAACCATTACGAAGAAATCGTCGGCCTGCGCCGCCAGTACGAACGCCGCCTGACGGCGATCCTGGAAGAAGGCCGGCAGCAAGGCCTGTTCCAGGTCGGCGACAATGCGGTGGCCGCCTATGGCATCCTGGCGATGCTGACCGGGGTGTGTACCTGGTTCCGGCCCAACGGCCGGCTGACCCGCGAACAGGTTGCCGAAATCTATTCCGACATGGTGCTGCGCGGCCTGGTGCCGCCCGATCAATTGCCGGCGTCCAGCCCATTGCGGTGATGGCGCACGACGAAAGCCCCTGACCCGAAAGGGCCAGGGGCTTTTCAACGTTCGGCGAACGCCGGAAGGCTTACGCCTCGCTGGCCTCGTCGGCGGCCGGAGCTTCCTCTTCCGCTTCGACTTCCACCTCGGCGGCGGCTTCGGCGGCGGCAGCGGCCGAGGCGCGCTCGGCTTCTTCCTGCGAGCGGGCGACGGTGACGGTGACGGTCACCGACACTTCCGGGTGCAGGGCGATGCGGATCGGGTACGAGCCCAGGGTCTTGATCGGCTGATCCAGGGCGACCTGGCTGCGCTCGACGGTGTAGCCGGCGGCCTTGACCGCGTCGGCCAGATCGCGGCCCGACACCGAACCATAGAGCTGCCCACCTTCACCGGCCTGGCGAACCATCAGGACCTTCAGGCCGTCCATCTTGACGGCGACGGCCGAGGCTTCCTCGCGGCGCTTGAGGTTGATGGCCTCGAGCTGGGCGCGCTGCTTGTTGAAAAATTCAAGGTTGCCCTTGTTGGCGCGCAAGGCCTTCTTCTGCGGCAGCAGGAAGTTGCGGGCGAAACCGGGCTTGACCTTGACCACGTCGCCCATCTGACCGAGCTTCTCGATCCGTTCGAGCAGGATGACTTCCATTTTATCCCTCCATACCGCCGCCGCTTGATGGGCGGCGGAATCTCAATCTCCAGAACCTCACCAGACCTATCAGGGCGACTATGATGGCCGCCCATCCGAAGGCCAGGATCAGCAATCCGTACACCAGGCCCAGGATCAACCTCGACTGGGGCTTGGTCGCCGCGAAGCGGTGGATGCCGGCCAGCCCCATGAACACGAAGGGGACCAGCAACACCACCGCCAGATTGGCGGCCACGAAACCCACATCCCCGCCGGCCGCAACCCCCAACAGCCCCGTCACCGCCAAGGCGGCGGCCGGCCAGTCGGGAAGCATCAGCTCCCGGTAGGCCGGCTTGGGCCGGTGGTTCTTGCCCATCCGGACCAGCAACGCTTGCGCGCCGCAGGCATTGGCCACCGCCATCAACAGCCACGACACCACGGTCATGGCCGGAAACAGCGGCGTCCACCAGGTGACCGCGTCGGCCCGCCGGTCGGGCGGAAGTTCGGCGGCGATCAGGTCCAGGGCCTTGCCGATCATCTCGGCGACGAAGCCCCTGACCCCATCCGGGTGGTCCGCCATCAGGGCCGCGCCGCAAAGCAGCAGGGCAAGTCCGACGGCGGTCAGCCAGGCCAGGACGAATCCCGGCGGGTACCATTCGATGGAACCGTCCTGGTTCTCCCGCCACAGCAGCGACCGGTTGGCCACCACCAGGGCGGGAAGGGCGGTTGCGACCAGGAACAGCAAGGCGGACACCCCGCCAACCGTTCCGGCCACCGCCGCCGCGCCTACCACAGCCGCTACCAAGGTGGCGGCGGCCCCCGCCCAAAGGCCGATCATCATCATCGGCAGGGGGGCCAGGTAGGACAGGACGATCCCTGATCCAAAACCCTTCGCCAGCGACAAAAACAGCAACGAAGCCGTCAATCCCGCCGCGATGGCAAATCCGAAGCGCCGGCTGGCCGGCATCTCCGACCGGATCGCTTACTTCACCACGTAGGGGAGCAGACCCAGGAAGCGGGCGCGCTTGATGGCCTGGGCCAGCTCACGCTGCTTCTTGGCCGACACCGCGGTAATGCGGCTCGGCACGATCTTGCCCCGCTCCGAGATGAAGCGGCTCAGCAACTTGGTGTCCTTGTAATCGATCTTCGGCGCACCGTTGCCCGAGAACGGGCAGGTCTTGCGGCGACGGAAGAACGGACGGCGGGCGCCACCGGAAGCGGGACGCGGACGTTCAGCGGTCTCGGTCATTATTCAGCTCCCTCGGGACGACGGTCGGGACGGAAACCACGATCTTCACGCGGGCCGCGATCTTCGCGCGGGCCACGCTCGAAACCGCGATCTTCGCGGCGCGGACGGTCCTCGCGGTTGTTGCGGGCCTGCATCATGGCCGACGGGCCTTCCTCCAGCTCTTCGACGCGGACGGTCAGGAAGCGCAGGACGTCCTCGTTCAGGGACATCTGGCGTTCCATTTCCTTCACCGCGGCCGACGGCGCATCGAGGTTGAGCAGAACGTAATGGGCCTTGCGGTTCTTCTTCACCCGATAGGCGATGTTGCGCAGACCCCAGAATTCCTTCTTGGCCACGGTGCCGCCACCGGCGGAGATCACGTTGGCCATCTCGTCGATCAGGGTTTCCACCTGCGGGGCGGAGACTTCCTGACGCGCGAGAATCACGCATTCGTACAACGACATTGAAAAGACCCCTTTCGGCTTTTCTCTTCCCCCGGGACTCACCACGAGACCCCAAAGGCATAGCCGTCCGTGCCTTGAGCGCGGACCGGCAAGGGTTTGGAAGCGCGGGACTATACACGAATCGATGGGGGATGCAAGCGTTGCCGGCGGCGCGGAACCTGGCCGATCAGGCCGGAAGAAAGGACGCGGTCTTGACCAGCAGCAATCCCTCGCGCAGCAGATGCCCGACCATCTGGAAATCGAAGCGGACCAGTTCGAAATCGGTCAAGGAAACAGCCAGGGATTCGATGGCCTTGCGATTGGGGCGCCCGGCGGCCAACTCGGCCCGCAAGGCGGTGGCCCGATCAAGGAACTCTTCGTGGCGGAGCAGATGTTCCTCGCGGTGGCAGATTCCGTCCGGCAGGGTCAGGCTGTGCAGCAACTGTTCTTCCTGGCGGAAGTGCACGTGCAGCGCGTCGATCAAGGTGTCTCCGGCGGCCAGCGCCGCCGATGTCGGCCAGGCGTCGGCGACCGCCTGGTGCAACTCGTTGAAATGACCCAGCAGGGCGCGATGGTCGGCATCCAGCGGGTCGATGCCAATCGCCATTCCGTCGGTCCAATCGATCAGCGGCATTGGTGGCTCCCCCCTTGGTTCCAACCTCTGCGTTCCTATCCTAACGGAACGGATCACACCCTTAACGCTAATACCAATGGTACGTGTGCGCAAGACGGTGGCTGTCGGTTCTAGAGCGAATCAAGAATGCCGATCGCCGCTGGCCGAAGGCGGCGCGCGTCCTTATCATGGCATTGGTTTCAGTCTCGCGCGGGTGAAGCGATGAAAGTGGAAATCCTGTCCGATGCCCAGGCCGTCGCCCTTCGTGCCGCCGATCTGGTGGAGCAGGCGCTGGCGTCGCGCCCGCGTCCGACCCTGGGGCTGGCCGCCGGGGCGACGCCGGCCCTGATGTATGACGAACTGGTCAGGCGCAAGACCGACTTTTCCACCGTCACCTTGTTCGGGCTGGACGAGTATCTGGGGATCGGACGCGACCATCCGTCCAGTTGCGCGCAGGCTTTGCACCGTTATCTGATCGACCGGATCGCCGTTGCCCCCACGCAGGTCCACCTGCTGGATGGGCGGACTGCGGATGTCGCCGCCGCCTCGGCTGCCCACGAGGCGGCCATCGCCGCCGCCGGCGGGCTGGACCTGCAATTGCTGGGCCTGGGCGTCAACGGCCATATCGGCTTCAACGAGCCCGGCTGCGACTTCGCCGGCCGAACCGGCCCGGTTGCCCTGACCGAGGCCACCCGCACGGTCAATCGCCCGAATTTCCCGTCCGACCAGCAGGTGCCGACGGGCGCGGTGACCATGGGCGTTGCCACCATCATGGCGGCCCGGCGCGTGTTGCTGCTGGCCACCGGTTCAGCGAAGGCGGCGATGGTGGCCCGCTTCGTCGAAGGCCCGGTGACGCCCCAAGTGCCGGCTTCGGTGCTGCAGCGTCATGCCGACGCGGTGGTGCTGATCGACCGCGCCGCCGCTGCGCTTCTTCAGCGGACTTGACAGCGGGCGGGCTTGCCCGTTTCCTCTCGCCCAAATTCATCCCCCAAGGAGGTCAGCGATGTCTCGCGCGTTCGTGTTTCCCGGTCAGGGCTCGCAGGCGGTCGGCATGGGCCGCGAACTGGCCGAGGCCTTCGCCGAGGCCCGCCACGTCTTTCAGGAAGTCGACGACGCCCTTTCGCAGAAGCTGTCGGTCCTGATGTTCGAAGGCCCCGAGGATCAGCTGACCCTGACCGAGAACGCCCAGCCGGCCCTGATGGCGGTCAGCCTGGCGGTGGTCCGCGTGCTGGAAGCCCAGGGCGGCCTGGACCTGGCCAAGGATGCCGCCTTTGTCGCCGGCCATTCCCTGGGCGAATATTCGGCGCTGGCTGCCGCCGGCACCTTCTCGCTGGCCGATACCGCCCGCCTGTTGAAGCTGCGCGGCCAAAGCATGCAAAAGGCGGTGCCGGTGGGTGTCGGCGCCATGGCCGCCCTGCTGGGCGCCGAGTTCGAGCAGGCGAAGGAAATCGCCGCCGAAGCCGCCGAGGGCGAGGTGTGCGAGGCCGCCAACGACAACGGCGCCGGCCAGGTGGTGGTGTCGGGCCACAAGGGCGCGGTCGAGCGCGCCGTCAAGCTGGCCGCCGAGAAGGGCATCAAGCGGGCCGTCATGCTGCCGGTTTCCGCTCCCTTCCATTGCGCCCTGATGCAGCCGGCCGCCGATGCCATGGCCGAAGCCCTGGCCAAGGTCGCCATGAACGCCCCCAAGGCGCCCCTGGTGGCCAACGTCATCGCCTCGAAGGTCACCGACCCGGCCGAGATCCGCGACCTTTTGGTCCGTCAGGTCACCGGCACGGTGCGCTGGCGCGAAGGCGTCCTTTATATGAAGGACAACGGCGTCACCCAACTGGTCGAGCTGGGCGCCGGCAAGGTGCTGTCGGGCCTGGCCAAGCGCATCGACAAGGAATTGTCGGGCACCAATGTCGGCACGCCCGCCGACATCGAAGCCTTTCTGAAGGGATAAGGGGGACCACCATGTTCAATCTGACCGGCAAGAACGCGCTGGTGACCGGCGCCTCGGGCGGTATCGGCCGCGCCATCGCCACCACGCTGCACCAGGCCGGCGCCACGGTCGCCATCCACGGCACCCGGCGCGAGGCGCTGGATGCCCTGGCCGCCGAACTGGGCGACCGCGTCCATGTCCTGACCGCCAACCTGTCGAAGTCCGACGAGGTCGAGCAGTTGGTCAAGGATGCCGAAGCCGCCATGGGCAGCCTGGATATCCTGGTCAACAATGCCGGCATCACCAAGGACGGATTGGTGATGCGCATGAAGGACGAGGACTGGGACAGCGTCATCGCCGTCAACCTGACCGCCGCCTTCCGGCTGTGCCGGGGGGCGATCAAGGGCATGATGAAGCGCCGGACGGGGCGCATCGTCAACATCACCTCGATCGTCGGTGTGACCGGCAATCCCGGCCAGGTCAATTACTGCGCCTCGAAGGCCGGCATGATCGGCATGACCAAGTCGCTGGCCCAGGAAGTGGCCAGCCGCGGTATCACCGTCAACGCCGTGGCGCCCGGCTTCATCGCCACCGCCATGACCGACGAGCTGAACGACGACCAGAAGACCAAGCTGCTGGCCAACATCCCGCTGGGCCGCATGGGGTCGAGCGAGGACATCGCCGCCGCCGTGCTGTACCTGGCGTCCGATCAGGCCGCCTATGTCACCGGCCAGACGCTGCACGTCAATGGCGGCATGGCGATGATCTGAGGGTGCCGCCCGGGCGGGTGGCTTTACGCCACAAGATGTGGCGGGAGTGCTGGTCAAGGGCGAAAAAGTGTGGTAGGTAGCGGTCACTTTCCGCCGGAAAGGGGGGCGATCCCGTCTCCTGGGGCGGGGAAACCGTCTTTCTGGCAAACGAAATTTTGAGGGAATTCACATGAGCGACGTCGCCGAGCGGGTTAAGAAGATTGTCGTCGAGCATCTGGGCGTGGAAGAGGCCAAGGTGACCGAAAACGCCAGCTTCATCGATGACCTGGGCGCGGACAGCCTTGACACCGTCGAGCTGGTCATGGCCTTCGAAGAAGAATTCGGCTGCGAAATCCCCGATGACGCCGCCGAGAAGATTCTGACCGTCAAGGACGCGATTGACTTCATCTCGAAGGCCAACGCGTAATTCGGGACCGAAGGGCGCCGCTCCCCGACATGGGGCCGGCGCCCTTTCTCTGATTATTCCAATTTGCGTTTGAACGGGATATCCCCATGAGACGAGTCGTCGTCACCGGCATCGGTATGGTTACCCCCCTTGGCAATGGCGCCCCCCATAACTGGAAGCGTCTGCTGAACTCGGAATCCGGTATCCGCACCATCGACCATTTCGACGTTTCGGATCTGGCGGCTAAGGTCGCCGGCGTCATTCCGCGCGGCACCGGCGAGGGCGAACTGGACCTCGACAAGGTGGCGTCGTCGAAGGATCGCCGCCGCATGGATGATTTCATCATCTATGGCCTGGGCGCCGCGATGGAAGCGGTCGAAGATTCCGGCTGGATGCCCGAGGACGAGGAATCGCGTGAACGGACCGGTGTGATGATCGGTTCCGGCATCGGCGGCCTGCCCGGCATCGCCGAGGGCGCCCAGATTCTGAAGGATTCGGGGCCGCGCCGCATCAGCCCGTTCTTCATCCCTGCCGCGCTGATCAACCTGGTCTCGGGCCATGTGTCGATCAAGTACGGCTTCAAGGGCCCGAACCACGCGGTGGTGACCGCCTGCGCCACCGGCGCGCACGCCATCGGTGACGCCGCCCGCATCATTCAGTTCGACGACGCCGACGTCATGGTCGCCGGCGGCACCGAATCGGCGGTCTGCCGCCTGGGCCTGGCCGGCTTCGCCGCCGCCAAGGCGCTGTCGACCAGCTACAATGACAGCCCGACCGAGGCCTCGCGGCCGTGGGACAAGGGTCGTGACGGCTTCGTCATGGGCGAGGGCGCCGGCATCGTCGTGCTCGAGGAATACGAGCACGCCAAGAAGCGTGGCGCCAAGATCTACGGCGAGGTGATCGGCTACGGCATGTCCGGCGACGCCTATCACATCACCGCCCCGGCCGAGGACGGCAATGGCGGCTTCCGCGCCATGAAGGCCGCCTTGAAGCGGGCGCAGATCAACCTGGATCAGGTCGATTACATCAACGCCCACGGCACCTCGACCCCGCTGGGCGACGAGATCGAGCTGGGCGCCGTCAAGCGTCTGTTCGGCGACCATGCCTACAAGCTGTCGATGAGCTCGACCAAGTCGGCTATCGGTCACCTGCTGGGCGCGGCCGGCGCGGTCGAAGCGATCTATTCGCTGCTGGCCATGCGCGACCAGACCCTGCCGCCGACCCTGAACCTGTCCAACCCGTCCGACGGCTGCGACATCGATCTGGTTCCGAAGGTGGCCAAGCAGCGTTCGGTCAAGATCGCCATGTCGAATTCGTTCGGCTTCGGCGGGACCAACGCCTCGCTGATCTTCAAGGCGGTTTGATCCGGCGGGGCGGGGCGTCTTTGTCATGAGGACAGCCCTGCTTCGTCTGTTCCTGCTGGTGTCGGTCCTGGTGGTCGCCGCGATCACCTGGGGCGCGCTGGAAGGGCACCGCCGCTTCACTGCTCCCGGTCCGCTGGCCGAACCGGCGACGGTGGTGATCCCCAAGGGGGCCGGCCTGGAAACCATCGCCCGGCGCCTGCACGGGGCCGGGGTGATTCCCGACATCTATAGCTTCCAGATTGGCACCCGTATCCGCGCCGCGACCCTGCGGGCCGGAGAATATGCCTTTCCCGCCCGGATCAGCCCGGAAGCGGCGATGCGCCAGATCGCCGAAGGCAAGACCGTGGTGCACAAGCTGACCATCCCCGAGGGTCTGACGGTCAAGCAGGTGGCGGCCCTGGTAAACAGCGCAGACTTCCTGGCCGGCGAGGTGGGCAAGATGCCGGCCGAGGGCTGGCTGCTGCCCGAGACCTGGCACCTGTCGCGCGACGACGACCGCGCCGAGCTGGTGGGGCGGATGGAAAAGTCGATGCGGCAAACCCTTGAACAGGCCTGGGCGTCGCGGGCGCAGAACCTGCCGATCAAGACCCCCAACGAAGCGCTGATCCTGGCCTCGGTGGTCGAGCGGGAAACCGCGTTGAAGGCCGAGCGACCCAAGGTGGCGGCGGTGTTCCTGAACCGCCTGCGCCTGGGCATGCGCCTGCAATCCGACCCGACGGTGATCTATGGCCTGTCGGACGGTCTGGGCGTCCTCGAACGGCCCTTGAGCCGGGCCGATCTGGAAAAGCCGCATCGGTGGAACACCTATGCGATGGACGGCCTGCCGGCGACCCCGATCGCCAATCCGGGCAAGGCCAGCCTGGATTCCGTGCTGCATCCGGCCGAGACCGACGCGCTTTACTTCGTCGCCGACGGCACCGGCGGGCACGCCTTCGCCCGCACCCTGGACGAGCATAATCGCAACGTCGCCCAATGGCGCAAGATCGAGCAGGCCCGCAAGGGCCGGTAAAGGCCGATCTAGCCCAACGCCGACAGGGTGGCGATGCCGGCGAAGGTGGCGATGATCCCCAGCCATTGCAGGCGGTGGATGGCTTTCTTCAGGAACAGCCGGGCCAGGGCGACGGTGACGATGCCGAAACTCGACGATACCGTGCCGGCGATGGCGGCGTTTTCCTCGGTCTTGACCGCCAAGATGGCGACGAAGGCCAGGGTGTCGAGAACGCCCTGGATGGCGGCCAGGCCCAGCCATCCCGGCGGCGGCAGCCGGGTCGGGCGGTGGCGCAGCCACACGAAGGGAACCACCAGCACCACGCCGACCACGCGGGCCAGCCACAAGGCCGGCCCCTGGCCGTGATCCAGGGTGGCGTGCAGGCCGGCCACCAGCGTCAAACCGAACAGGCCACCGGCCAGCAGCGCCAGAATTGTGCCGCCCTTGGCCCGCCGTGTATCGTCGGGCGCGTCCGAGGCAAAGCGGGCTACCAGCCACATTCCGGCCATCACCAGGGCCATCGCCGCCCACACCATGGGTTCGGGCCTAAGGCCGTCGAAGATCACCATGTACAGGATCGACCAGGCCGGAAACGCTCCGGCCAGCGGCGCCACCGTGGCGATGGGGGCGCGGTTCAGGGCCTCGTACAGGGCCAGGGTGCCGATCACCGACAGGGCGCCGTACAGCAGGCCGGCCGGGGTGGGATGGCTGGGCGGGGCGGTGCCGGTGACGGCCAGCCAGGCCGACACCATTACCGCGCCGGTGGCGGTCACCACCAGCAGGGCCAGGGGCGGCCCCAGCACCCGGCCCGAGAAGCGGGCGGCGAAGTCGGCGGTGCCCCAGGCCAGGGCGGCGGCAAGTCCCATCAGGATCGCGAACATCCAGCCAGGGTGCCCGCTGACGGCGACGGAATCAAGGCGGGCGGGGAATTGACCTGGCCATCGGCTTGGCTCACACTTGACCCGGGTCAAAGACCGCCCTTGGCACGGTTGCCAGGGTGGGCTTTGGTCGGAGGCGGAAGATGATCCAGTTCGGGCAGTTCAGGTGTTGGTTGAACCGGGGCGCAAGCCGCCGGGTCGCCGCGCTTGCCGCCCTGTTGGGTTTCCTGTTCGCCTCGACCACGCCCGGCCTGTCCCTGGTGGCCATGGCCGGCGCCAACGTCTCGTTTTCCGGGGCGTTCGGTGTTTATGTCTGTCATGCGCAAAGCGGGGCCGTGGCTGCCCCCGACGCGGATGAGACGCTTCCCCTGGCAAGCGACGGCTGCTGTCTGATCTGTCAGGCGGCGCAACTGGCCGGCGGAACGGTGCCGCCCCAACACTTCACTCTCCCCACCGAGAGCGCGGCTAAGATCCGGTTGGCTGTTGTCGCCCAGACCATCGCCCACGGGCAGGCCTCAGGCCCGCTTCAGCCTCGGGCACCTCCGGCCGCCTGATCCTTTTCGTACAATTCGCCATTTTCCAGCGCCCCGCCGGTCCACCCGCCGTGCGGAAACCGCGAGCATGTTCACAAGGATCATCATCATGAAATTGACCGCTCTGACCGCCGCCCTGCTGCTGGCGGTGTCCCCCGCCTTTGCCGGCGACATGGAAATCTCGGGCGCGTTCCTGCGCGCTTCGCCCAAGGTCGCCAATGCCGGCGCCGGCTTCCTGACCATCAAGAATGCCACCGGTCAGGACGACCGCCTGATCGGCGCCCAGGCCGACATCTCCAAGACAGTCGAGCTGCACACCCACATCAAGGACGGCGAAGTCCTGCGCATGCGTCCGGTCGAATTCATCGCCGTGCCGGCCGGCGGTGTCGCCGAGCTGAAGCCCGGCGCCGACCACGTCATGTTCATCAATCTGGTCAAGCCGCTGGCCGAGGGCCAGAAGGTGCCGGTGACCCTGGTGTTCGAGAAGGCCGGCAAGAAGCAGGTGGACATGCCGGTGATGGCCATCGGCACCATGGCCGCCCCGGCAGGGCATTAGGGCCGAGGGCCGCCCGTGCCGGGCCGGCTCAAACGAACTAAGGGCCGGGGGCCGCCCGTGCCGGGCCGGCTCATACGCCGCCGGGCTGGTGTGGAGTAAGTCTTAAGGCGCCGTCGTCGTCTTCGCGGGCGGCGGCGGCGCCATGGCTGGTGAAAGGGGCTGCCCCTTGATCAAGGCCCGCATCAGGGCCATCGCCTCGGGGCCGTCCCACTGGGCGGGGCCGACGAAGCGCGCCACCTCGTGGCCCGACCGGTCCAGCAGCAAGGTGGTCGGCAGGACCGGCGCGCCCAGGACCTCGCCTGCGCGGCGGTGGTGATCGACATGGACGGCAAGGTTGCGGATGCCCAGCCGGGCATAGGTGTTGACCGCGCCGATGGCGCCCGAGCGGTCCAGGCACAGGGCCATGATCCTGGCGCCCTCCGGCTCGATCAGCGGCTTCAGGCGGTCCAGCGCCGGCAATTCGGCGACGCATGGCAGGCACCAGCTGGCCCACAGATTGACCAGCGCCGGCTGCCCGGCCAGGCTGTCGAAACCGGCTGTCTGGCCCTGATTGTCGCGGATGTCCAGGGCGGCGACCGGGCGCGGGCGGTCGTGGACGAACAATCCCTGTTCCACCTTGGCCGCCGCCGACGGCCGGATCAGGCCGGCCGCCGCCAGGCCGAGCAGAAGGTCGCGCCGCCTCATCGGGCCTTTTCCTTGCCGTCGATCACCTGGGCCAGGCGGTCGGCCACATCCTCGGGCGCCGACAGATGGCCCAGTTTGGCCACGAAGCGGCCGTCCCGATCCATGATGTAGATGCCGGCCGAATGATCGACCAGATAATTGTCGGGGTCATTGGTCATCGGCGGATGCAGCTTGTAGCGGACCTTGAAGGCCTTGGCCGCCGCCTCGACCATCTCGGTCGTGCCGGTCAGGCCGACGAAGCTGGGGCCGAAGGCCTGGACGTATTCCTTGAGATGCGAGGCGGTGTCGCGCTTGGGATCGACGGTGACGAAGATCGGCACCACCTGGCCGGCCTTGGCGCCCAGGGCGTCGATGGCGGCGGCCATGGTCGAAAGCGTGGTCGGGCAGATGTCGGGGCAGAAGGTGTAGCCGAAGGTCATCATCCGCACCTTGCCGGCGAAGCTTTGGTCGGTGACCCGCCCTGCGTCGTGGGAGTCCAGCAGGAAACGGCCGGTCAGTTCCTGGGCGCCGGCGGTGGCGGTGGACAGGCAAGCCCAAACAAGGATGGCGAAGAAGCGCTGCATGATGGCGTTCGTCCGATGAACCTGTGATGGGGCCATCTCACCAGAGAATTGATGATCGGGAATTGACCAAGGTCACGGCTGGCCGAACCTCGCGCCCTCATCCTCACCGGCGAAGTGTTGGGTCATCTGATATCCCATTTAACAGATCATAGGTGGGGAAAATGAAACGTACCATGAAGCTGGCGAGCCTGCTCGCCACGGTGAGCTTTGGCGTTCTGGCAGCCAGCGAAGCTCTGTCGGCGGAAAGCCTGGCCGACGTGATGAAGCGCCGGGGCCTGAATGAAAAGGACGTCCTGGCCGCCGCCAAGACCTACACGCCCACCGGCAAGCGCGACGAATTCGTCGTGTTCTCCTCGGGTGGCCAAAGCGGTCAGGTGATCGTTTACGGCATCCCGTCGATGCGTATCTTGAAGTATATCGGCGTCTTCACCCCCGAGCCCTGGCAGGGCTATGGTTTCGATGACGAATCCAAGCGCGTCCTGCGCGAAGGATCGGTGGTCGATGGTCGCGAGATCACCTTCGGCGACACCCACCATCCGGCGATTTCCGAAACCAATGGCGAATATGACGGCCAGTTCCTGTTCATCAACGACAAGAACACGCCCCGTATCGCGGTCATCGACCTCAAGGACTTCGAGACCAAGCAGATCGTCCTGAACCCGATCCTGCAGTCGGAACACGGCGGTACCTTCGTGTCGCCGAACACCGACTACATCATCGAGGCGGCGCAGTATCCGGCCCCGCTGGGTGGCGACTTCGTGCCCCTGGAGCAGTTCAACGAAAAGTATCGTGGCGCCGTCACCTACTGGAAGTTCAACCGCGCCGAAGGCCGCATCGAGCCCGAGAACTCGTTCTCGCTCGAACTGCCGCCCTACAGCCAGGACCTGTCCGACTTCGGCAAGGGCCCGTCGGATGGCTGGTCGTTCACCAACTCGTTCTGCGCCGAGCGTTATGTCGGCGGCATCGAGCGCGGCCGTCCGCCGTTCGAAGCGGGCTGCTCGGCCAAGGACACCGACTTCCTGCACGTGGTGAACTGGAAGAAGGCCGAAGAGCTGTTCAAGGCCGGCAAGGTCAAGAAGATCAAGGGCCATTCCGTCATCGACCTGGCAACCGCCGCCAAGGAAGGCGTGCTGTTCCTGATCCCAGAGCCGAAGAGCCCGCACGGCGTGGACGTCACCCCGGACGGCAAGTTCATCACCGTTTCGGGCAAACTCGACACCCACACCTCGATCTTCTCGTTCGAAAAGATCCAGGCGCAGATCAAGGCCGGTGCCTTCGCCGGCAAGGACGAGTACGGCATTCCGATCCTGGATATGCAGAAGTCGCTGCATAAGCAGGTGGAAATCGGCCTTGGCCCGCTGCACACCCAGTACGATTCCAAGCCCTGCGTCGCCTATACCTCGGTGTATGTCGATTCGCAGCTGGCCAAGTGGGATTATTGCGAAGGCAAGGTGCTGGACAAGATCTCGATCCACTACAACATCGGCCACTTGATGGCCATGGAAGGCGATTCGGCCAAGCCGGCCGGCAAGTACGTGGTGGCGCTGAACAAGCTGGCCATCGACCGCTTCAACCCGGTCGGCCCGCTGCATCCGCAGAACCACCAGCTGATCGACGCCTCGAACGACAAGCTGCAGCTGCTGTACGACATGCCGCTGCCGCTGGGCGAGCCCCACTACGCGGTGGCGATCTCGGCCGACAAGCTGAAGCCGCATATCCGCTACCCGCACGGCACCGATTCCCGCACCGAGAAGAAGCATCCCGCTTCGGTGCGCGCCGGTCAGGAGCGGACCGAGCGTAGCCCGGGCAAGGTCGAGGTGTTCGGCACCGTCATCCGTTCGCACATCACGCCCGAAATCATCGAGGCGAGCGAAGGCGACGAGGTGATCATCCACCTGACCAACCTGGAACGCGCCCAGGACGAGACGCACGGCTTCGCCATCTCGAAGCACAACGTCAACCTGTCGCTCGAGCCGGGCAAGACCGCCTCGGTCACCTTCAAGGCCAACAAGGCCGGCACCTATCCCTATTACTGCACCGAGTTCTGCTCGGCGCTGCATCTGGAGATGGAAGGCTACCTGCTGGTTCAGCCCGCCAACTACAAGGCGGCCGACACCGCCAAGGGCAAGGAAGGCGTGGCCTATACCCAGAAGGACTATGACGCTCGCGTCGCGTCCAACGTCGCCACCCAGAAGGTCATCGACAGCGTCGTCGGCTACATCACCAGCGTCAACTACAAGGACTTCCCGTCCGTGGTCGCCCTGGTGGAAGACGCCACCGATCAGCTGAACTTCGCCAAGGGCGCCAAGGACAAGTCCGAGGACTTCGCGAAGAAGGCCGATTGGCAGAACGCCATGCTGTGGGCCGAGCAGTGGTTCCAGTATCAGGTCAAGGCCGCCGACATCGGCATCCGCGCCAAGACCTACCTCGAGCAGAACGGGGCCAAGAAGGTCCAGTAAGGCTTGAGGCCGAAACAGTAACCGAAGTGCTCGGGGGGCGGAGAAATCCGCCCCCCGTTGCCTGAAAGGCCAAGGAGAGATTGATGATTGTCAAATCCACCCCGACCCTTACGGCCCTGACCCTGGTCCTGGGGCTGGTGGCCGCCGGCCCGGCTCTGGCCGCCGACGGCAAGCAATTGTTCGCCGACAAGGGCTGCACCGCCTGCCACGGCGAAGACGCCAACACGCCGCTGGAACCGGGCTATCCGCGCCTGTCCGGCCAGAACGCCGAATACGCCTTCACCCAGTTGAAGGACATGAAGTCGGGTAAGCGCAATAACGGCCTGTCGCCCGATACCATGAAGCCGATCCTGGAAGAGGTGACCGAGGAAGAGATGAAGGCCCTGGCCGACTATCTGGCCAGCCTGCCGCGCCTGACCGCCGCCACCACGCCGACGTCCGGCGAGGGCAAGAAGCTTTACATGACCAAGACCTGCGTCGCCTGCCACGGCAAGGACGGCCTGAAGCCGGTCTTGAAGACCTATCCCTTCGTCGGCGGCCAGGACCAGAAATACATCCTGACCCAGATGATGGACATCAAGACCAGCAAGCGCGTCAACGGACTGACCAACGCCATGCAGCCGGTCATGCATCTGGTCCAAGACAGCGAGATCGAGGCCATCGCCGAGTTCTTAGCCAACGTCAAGTGACCCGGGGGGTGGGGGGTATAAGTTTTGTCTAAAGAACCCTTGTGTGGAGAGAGAGGAATGAAGACGCTGATTCGCGCCGTTGCCGTGGCCCTGGTCGCCACCGCTGCATTCGGGACCGCTGCCTACGCCGCTGGTGCCAAGGACAAGCCGGCCCAGGGCAAAAGCCTGGGTGACAAGGATTATCAGTGGAACGCCAATGGCGGCGAAAAGGACGAGGCCCTGCACCTGAAGCCCGACCTCAAGAACGGCCGCGACGTTTATGAAGTCTGTGCCGCCTGCCACCTGCCGGAAGGCTGGGGCCAGACCGACGGCACCTTCCCGCAGCTGGCCGGTCAGCACAACAAGGTCATCATCAAGCAGCTGGCCGACATCCGCGCGCTGAACCGCGACAACCCGACCATGTACCCGTTCGCGCTGCCCGACCAGATCGGTGGCCCGCAGGCCATCGCCGATGTCGCCGCCTATATCGGCACCTTGAAGATGAACCCCGAGCCCGGCTACGGCGACGGCAAGGACCTGGAGCACGGCAAGAAGCTCTATAAGGAACAGTGCGCCCGCTGCCACGGCGACCACGGCCAGGGTGACAACGACAAGTATTATCCGCGCCTGGAAAGCCAGCACTACAATTACCTGCTGCGCCAGTACCAGTGGATCAAGGAAGGCAAGCGCCGCAACGCCAACCCGGAAATGGTCAAGCAGATCCAGTGGATGACTGACCGCGACACCAAGGCGGTGCTGGATTACGTCTCGCGCATCAAGCCGCCGGCCAATCTGATCGGCCCCAAGGGCTGGAAGAACCCCGACTTCGAGTAATCACGCCCTGACCGGTGGGGGAGGGGGCTGCCCTCCTCCTCCATCCAATGCCAAGAGGTTGCCATGCAGACCCAGGACAAGGGCAAGCTGACGCTCGCCTTCCGTGCCCTCACCGTCGCCGCCGCGTTGCTGATCGGGGGCGCGTTCTTCTCTCCCATCTGGTGGGTGGCCTTGAAGGCGCCGAACTATCCGGCTCAGACCTTCCCGGACGGCGTGCGGATCCACTTCCACGTCAACGGCGTGTTCAACGGCTGCAAGGAGCGGCCGAAGACCGACGACGTCTACGAGGAAGAGGCCCTGGACTGCGTCCACGAAATGAACGTCATCAACCATTTCATCGGCATGGAACCGATCGAGAAGGGCGCCCGTCTGGAAATCGCCGCCGCGCCCTATCTGTTTGCCCTGGTCGGCGTGATGCTGGTGGCTTTTCTGTTCTATTCCGGGCCGTTCTGGTGGGTGCTGCCGATGTCGGGCATGGTGATCCCCATCGCCTTCGTCGCCGATTACGCCGCCTGGCTGTGGTGGTTCGGCCACAATCTGCACCCGTGGGGCGCCTTCACCGTCAAGCCCTTCATGCCGACGGTGTTCGGCGAGGGCAAGGTCGCCCAGTTCGGGACCTTCTCGTATCCCCATTACGGCTTCGGCCTGTTGGTTGCCGGCGCCTTGTTGCTTGTCCTGGCCGCGTTGCTGCGGCGCAAGAGCCTTAAATCGGACGGTTGAACTTGTCGAGGTGATGACCATGCGACCCTCGCCCCGGGTCCTGTTGTCCGTCGCTGCCGGCCTTGGCGCCCTGTGGGCCGCTGTGTCGGGGGCGACCATCCAGGCGCCGCCCGCCAAGGACGCCCGCCTGATCCAGGACATGATCGACCAGGCCGATGCGGGCGCCGAACTGGTGGTGCCCCCCGGTCGCTGGAACGGCCGCCTGGTGGTGGACAAGCCGATCGTTCTGGACGGCAAGGGCCAGGCCACCATCGATGCCGGCGGGTTCGGCACGGTGCTGGTGGTCAAGACCTCGGGCGCCACCGTGCGCGGCCTGAAGCTGGTCGGCACCGGCGAGAATCACGACACCGAGGATGCCGGCATCCAGGTGCGCGGCAACAACAACGTGGTCAAGGACAACGTCATCGAGGATGCGCTGTTCGGCATCGACCTGCAGCAATCCCATTTCAACGTCCTGCGCCGCAATCACATCACCTCGAAGCAGCGCGACCTGGGGCTTCGGGGCGACGGCATCCGCCTGTGGTATTCCGACGACAATAGTCTGGAAGACAATACCTTGAAGGACAGCCGCGACTTCGTGCTGTGGTATTCGAAGCGCAACAAGGTCACCGGCACCCTGTCCGAGGGCAACCGCTACGGCCTGCATTTCATGTTCTCGGCCGACAACATCATCGAGAACAACCACTTCCTGCACAATTCGGCCGGCATCTCGATGATGTACGACCAGGGCGACGTGGTACGCGGCAACGTCATCGCCCATTCGGTCGGCGCCACCGGCACCTGCATCTCGCTGAAGGAAGCCAGCGACATCGTCATCGAGGGCAACGAGCTGGTCTATTGCGCCAACGGCATCTTTCTCGACGTGTCGCCGTTCCAGCCCGACAGTACCAACCGCATCACCAACAACCGCATCGCCTTCAACGACATCGCCATTTCCTTCCTGAACGATTGGAAGGGCAATGTGTTCACCGGCAACCGCATCGAAAGCAACATGACCGAGGTGGCGGTGTTCGGCGGCGGATCGGCCAAGCGCAACGAATGGGACGGCAATTCGTGGGATTCCTATGAAGGCTTCGACCGAGACGGCGACGGCATCGGCGACCGGCCGCACAAGGTGATGAACTATGCCAGCCGCATCTGGATGGAACTGCCCAATACCCGCTTCTTCAAGGGGACAGCGGTCCTTGAGGTGATCGACTTCCTGGACCGCCTGGCCCCCTTCTCGGAACCCGAATTGTTGCTGGAGGACGGCCACCCGGTGGTGGCCCGAGCCCAGGAGAGGAAATCATGAGCGCGAAGCCCAAGCCGCCGCCCCATGTGCAACTGGAATATCGCCGCCGCTTCCTGCGCTCGGTCCTGCTGGGCGGCCTGGCCGTCGGCGGCTCGCTGGCCGGCTGGCTGCCGCTGGCCCGCGCGCACGAGGCGCGCCTGCGCCCGCCCGGCGCGCTGGACGAGAACCAGTTCCTGGCCTCTTGCATCAAGTGCGGCCAGTGCGTCCAGGTCTGCCCGGTCGAGGCCATCGTCCTGGGCGACATCACCGAAGGCTTCGGCCTGGGCGTGCCCCATATCGACGCCCGCGTTCAGGCCTGCGACTTCTCGTGCGACGCGGTGCAATGCATCCTGGCCTGCCCGACCGGCGCGCTGACCCATACCCTGTCCAAGAAGGAAGAGGTCCGCATGGGCCTGGCCCGGCTGGACAAGCCCGACATCTGCCTGGCCCGCCAGGGCGCCGGCTTCAAGGGCCAAGCGCGCGGCGCCGGCTTTCCCGGCATCCATCGTTATGAAAAGGTCGATCGCTGGAACCCGATCAAGATCGCCGACCATCCCTATGATCTGGAATTGTGCGATCTGTGCGTCCGCGAATGCCCGATCGAGGGCGCCATCCGCCTGGTGCCGATGAGTGACGATTCCGCCGACAAGCGCCGTACCCCCGAGATCACCGAGAAATGCGTCGGCTGTGGCATGTGCGAGATGATCTGCCCGACCGAGCCGGCGGCGATCGTCATCGATGCCCGCAAGCAGTGGGGGCAATCATGAGCCTGATCCAATCCCTGGCCATCATGCTGGGCCGCGATCCGACCAAGCCGGCGCCCGAAGAATATTCCGCCGAGGCCGCCGCCATTCACGCGGCCAAGCGGGCCCACAAGCTGGATGCCGCCGAGCGCGAGGCCATCGCCCGCGAACAGCACGAATCCCACAAGGTCCACACCTGGCGCAACCGCCGTTGGATCACGTTGCTGCTGGTCAACCTGCTGTTCGTGGCGTCCTACCGTTTCGACGTTCAGCTGATCGAAGGCGCGCTGACCGCGTCGCGGGTCATCGGTTTCCACTTCGCCGACCTCAATTCGGCGCTGCAGGTGACGCTGGCCTTCAAGACCATCCTGATCAACCTGATCATCGGCACCACCACGGTATTGTTCATGTGGTGGCTGCTGGGCGGCCGGACCTTCTGTTCGTGGGTCTGCCCCTATCACCTGCTGGCCGAATGGGCCGAGGCGCTGCACCTGAAGCTGGCGGCGAAGAAGCTGGTCAAGGACCATGTGCTGCACAGGCGGACCCGGGTGGTGATGTACGTGATCTTCGCGGGCCTGGCGCTCGCCACCGGCTATACCGTGTTCGAGACCATCTCGCCCACCGGCATCCTCAGCCGCGCCCTGATCTATGGTCCCAGCCTGGCCCTGGCCATCGTCGCCTTGCTGCTGGCGCTGGAAGTGGCCTATTCGCGGCGGATGTGGTGCCGCTACATGTGCCCGATCGGCATCACCTATGCCATGGTCGGCGCCGTCAGCCCGGTCCGCGTCGTCTACCGCCCGCTCGACTGCCACCACGAAGGCGCGTGCCGCAAGGTGTGCCTGGTGCCCCATGTGCTGGACATGACCAAGAAGGGCTACGCCCCCCAGGTCAATAACGGCATCGGCGCCGACTGCACCCGGTGCGGCCTGTGCGTCGATATCTGCCCGACCGGGTCGCTGAAGTTCGAGGTCAAGGGCCTCGACAGGTTGCTGTAGGAAAGGACGAAGCTCGCCATGATCCGCTTCGGCAACGTCACGAAAACCTTCAAGCGGGCCCGCGTGCTCGATGGGGTCACGCTGGACATCGCCCAGGGCGACCGCATCGCCCTGGTCGGTTCCAACGGCGCCGGCAAGACCACTTTGATCCGCTGCCTGCTGGGCGAGTACACCCATGACGGCACGGTCGCGGTCGATGGCCTGGCGCCGCGCGACCATCGCGGCCAGGTGCTGGCCCGGGTCGGCTTCGTGCCGCAGATCCCGCCGCCCCTGAAGATGCCGGTGGGCGAACTGGTGGGCTTCGCCGCCAGCGTGTGCAAAAGCGACCCGGCCCGCATGGTGGCGGTGATCGAGGAACTGGGGCTGGAATACGACCGCATCCGCAAGCTGCCCTTCGTCAAGCTGTCGGGCGGCATGAAGCAGAAGACCCTGATCGGCGTGGCCCTGGGCCGCGATTCCGACATCTTGATCATGGACGAGCCGGCGGCCAACCTGGACCCCGAGGCCCGTCACATCTTTTTCCGCCTGCTGGCGGCCCGCAAGGAAAGCGGCGTGATGCTGATCACCAGCCACCGCCTGGACGAGGTCGCCGCCCTGGTCAACCGTGTCATCGAGATGGATATGGGCCGGGTGGTGCTGGACGACCGCGTCGCCGACAGTGTCGATATGGCCAGCCGCATGCGCTGCAAGATCACCCTGGTCCGGCCCGACGACGCCTTCGCCCGCACATTGGGCGAGTGGCATTTCACCGGCACCGACCGGGAATGGTCGGGGCTGGTCAACGGCCCGGACCGCCTGCGCTTCATGTGCATGCTGTCGCGTTATACCGGCCTGATCGGCGGGCTGGAACTGGTCGAAGGCAAGGAGGGTGCGCCATGTGCTCCTGCAACGGTTTAACGCGGCGCGCCTTGCTGGGTCTGCTGGGCGCCGCCCTGACGGCGCCGCTGTCGGCCTGCTTCGACAAGGGCACCGGCCCGGTCGAGGTGCGCTGGGGCAAGGAATATTGCGCCTATTGCGGCATGATCATCGATGACCCGCGCTTCGCCGCCCAGGTGCGCGGTGGCCCGGACAAGAAGGTGTCGAAGTTCGACGATCTGGGCGACGCGGTACTGTGGCTGGCCAAGCAGCCCTTCGCCGACGATCCCGCCACCGAGTTCTGGGTCGGCGACGTCGAGAAGGGGGTGTGGCTGGATGGCCGCCTGGCCTGGTACCTGTCGGGCAAGAAATCGCCGATGGCCCACAATTTCGGCGCGCTGCCCGAGCCACGGCCGGGGGCGATCAGCTTCGCCGAATTGAGGAAGACCATCCTGGAACGCGGCTCGACCAGCCGCTGCGAAACGCCCGAGCAGGGGAGCACCTGACATGAGCGCCTTGTTGCGGGCCGCCTGGCTGGACATCACCGAATCCTTGCGGGCGCGCTGGTTCGGGTTCTACGCGCTGGTCTTCGGCGGCATCGTGGTGGTGCTGTTCGTGTTCGGCCTGACCGAATCGCGCATCCTGGGCTTCACCGGCCTGTCGCGGCTGCTGGTGACCTATATCCAGCTGTGCGTCGCCATATTGCCGATCTTCATCCTGATCACCACCGTCCGCTCGGTGGCCGGCGACCGCGAGGCCGGCATCTTCGAATACATGCTGTCGCTGCCGGTGCCGCTGTCGGCCTGGTATTGGGGCAAGATGGTCGGCCGCTTCAGCGTGGTCTTCCTGCCGGTGTTCCTGGCCATGGTCGGCGCCGCCGCCTGGTCCAGCGTCCAAGAAATCGGCGTGCCTTGGGACCTGTTCGCCGTCTATACCGCGCTGTTGGTGGCGCTGGCGTGGTCGTTCCTGGGCTTCGGCATGCTGATTTCGGCCCTGGCGCGCTCGTCCGACGTGGCGCAGACCGGGGCCTTCCTGCTGTGGCTGGTGCTGCTGCTGTTCCTGGACCTGATCTTGCTGGGCGTGATGGTGCGTGATCGCATGCCGCTGGAACTGGTGGTGTCGCTGGCGCTGGTCAATCCGATGCAATCCTTCCGCACCGCCGCCATCTTGCTGTTCGATCCGCAGATGGTGGTGCTGGGGCCGGCGGCCTATGTGATCCTCGATTCGCTGGGGGCCAAGGGCTATCTGGCCTTCGCCCTGGCCTGGCCGGTGGCCTTGGGCACGCTGGCGGCCTGGACCGGTTATCGGGTGTTTCGCAAGGGCGACCTGCCGTGACCGATCCGCTGTCGGGGACGTTCGGCAAAAGCCAGGTCACGCCCGAACAGCGCGAAGGAAAGATCCGCGCGGTGTTCCAGGCGGTCGCCGGCCGTTACGACCTGATGAACGACGTCATGAGCATGGGCGTGCACCGCCTGTGGAAGCGGGACATGGCGCGCCGAGCCGCACCCAAGCCCGGCCAGTTCATCGTTGATCTGGCCGGCGGCACCGGCGACATCGCCCGCCTGATGGCCGCCCCCGACCGGCTGGTGGTGGTGTGCGACCCCAGCGAGGCGATGATGGAGGTCGGCCGTGCCCGTTGCCCCGATTCGGTGCGGTTCGCCGAGGGCACCGCCGAGGCGATGCCCTTTCCCGATTCCTCGGTCGATCTGGTGACCATCGCCTTCGGGCTTCGCAACACCACCCGGCCCGACCAGGCCCTGGCCGAGATCGTGCGCGTCCTGAAACCCGGCGGACGCGTCCTGTGCCTGGAATTCTCGCAGGCCTGGGCCTTGATCCGTCCGTTCTACGATGCCTGGTCGTTCCACGTCATTCCCCGCCTGGGGGCGTGGGTGGCGGGCGAGCCGGCGGCCTATGAATATCTGGTCGAATCGATCCGCCGTTTCCCCGAGCGCGATGAATTGGCCGACGCCATGCGAACGGCCGGGCTGGTCGAGGTGGGCTGGCGCGATTACACTTTCGGCATCGCCTGCCTGCACCAAGGGACCAAACCATGAGGATCGAGGGCGGCCTTACCCATCAGCCGCCGACCGCGCCGCCTCCGGCCAGTCTGGGCGACCAGCCGCCGACCGGCTGGCGTTTGTGGCTGGCGGCGATCCGCCCGCGCACCCTGACCATCGCCATCGCCCCGGTCCTGGCCGGCACCGCTTTGGCCTGGAGCGGCTTTGGCCGCCTTTCGCCATCGGTGCTGGCAGCGACGCTGGCCGGCGCCGTGGCCATCCAGGCCGGCACCAATCTGTGGAACGATCTGGGCGACGCGCTTCGGGGCGGCGACCAGCCGCTGCGCCAAGGCCCGCCGCGGGTCACCGCCCTGGGCTGGGCAGCGCCCGACCGGGTGCGCCGTGCCGCCATGGCCTGCTTCGCCCTGGCCGGGCTGATCGGGCTTTATCTGGCCCATGTCGGCGGCTGGCCGATCCTGGCCCTGGGCGTGGCCTCGCTGGCGGCCGGCTGGGCCTATTCCGGCGGGCCCAGGCCCATCGCCTATACCGCCCTGGGCGAGGTCTTCGTCGTCGCCTTCTTCGGCCTTGGCGCGGTGGCCGGCACCCACTGGCTGCAGGCGGGAACGCTGACGCCCGAGGTTCTGGTGGTCGGGCTGGCCCTTGGTCTGCCGGCGGCGGCCGTGCTGATGGCCAACAATTACCGCGACCTGGAAGCCGACCGTCTGGTCGGCCGGCGCACCCTGGCGATCCGGCTGGGGATTGACGGCTCGCGGCTGGCCTATGCGCTGATGATGCTGACGCCGTTCCCGCTGATGATGGCCCCCACCGCGCCCGACGGCGGCTGGGTGTGCCTGGCCGCCGCCCCGCTGGCGATCCGGCTGATCATCGATTTCGCCACCCGGCCGCGCGGGCCGGCCTTCAACGCCATCCTGGCCGCCACGGCGCGCTTTCAGGTGATGCTGGCGGTGCTGGCCGCCCTGGGGGCGCTGCTATGATCGCGGAAGTGTTCCTGCCGGTGGGGCTGGCCTTCATCATGTTCAGCATGGGCCTGGCCCTGACGTTGGATGATTTCCGGCTGGTGGCCAGCCGTCCCCGCGCCGTGGCCCTGGGTCTGGCCTGCAAGATGGTGCTGCTGCCGCTGGTGGCGCTGGGAGCCATCGCGATTTTCCGGCCGCGGCCGGAATTCGCCGTCGGCCTGATGATCCTGGCGGCCTGTCCGGGCGGCATCACCGCCAACCTGCTGACCCATCTGGCCGGAGGTGCGACGGCCCTGGCCGTGACGCTGACCGCCATCACCTCGATCACCGACAATGTGACGGTGCCGCTGGTGGTCGATTGGGCGCTGACCCACTTCCTGGGGCAGGCCGCCCCGGTGGATTTGCCCATCGCCCGCATGACCGGCGGCCTGTTCGCCGTCGCCACCTTGCCCTTGCTGGTGGGCATGGCCATCAATCGCTGGGCGCCCCGATTGGCGGGAGCCGTGCGCAACCCGGCCCGCCACGTCGCCACCGCCTTGTTCGCGCTGATCGTGGTGGGGGCTTTCGCCAGCCAATGGAATGTGATGATGGCCCATGCCGGCGAGATCCTTCCCCCCGCCATCGCCGTCAATGTGGTGGTGATGGTCTCGGCCTGGGCGTCGTCGCGCCTTTTGGGCCTGGAGCCCCGCGAAAACATCGCCCTGGTGCTGGAAACCGGCCTGCAGAACGGCGCGCTGGGCATCTTCGTCGCCGCGACGTTGCTGGGCAATCAGGCGATGATGGTGCCTTCCATCGTCTATGCGCTGGTGATGAACGTCTCGGCGATTGTGTTCATCGGCGCGGTGCGGAAAGGCCAGCGGGCGGTCAGGTCCACGGGTTAAGGGTGGCGATTCCCGCGCCGTCATATTCGTGGCGCATCCTCATCCCGGGCCTGGTCGCGCAAAGCCTTGAACCAATCGCAGTCGCGGACGCTGTCCATGTCGGTGTCTTGGTCCAAATGCTGCCTGGTCGGCAGCGTTCCATTGGCCCGCGCTGATTCCAGCCACCGGCGGCACGCCGCCTGTTCGCTTCGCAAGGCAGCGACACAAGCGAGGTTGTAGTCGCCATCGCCATGTGCAAGTTGATTCAGTCGGAGCAGAAGCTGTTCCGCCTGCGCCAGTAAATCCATGCGCTCGGGCCCTTCTGTGTTCCCAGCCCGCCCAACCAGCAGGCCGCCCCAGTTTTTCAGCGCTTGGTGATAATCCGGCTTTATGGCCAGGGCGGCCTGGTATTTCTCGCCGGCCAGGCGCCATAACTCCCTTTTGCCGTCGGCATCTTCGGTAGCCTGGGCCTGATCGTCCAGCAGGATGCCCCAGTTGAAAAGCGCTCCGTGATAATCTGGCTTGATGGAAAGGGCGGCCTGCAATTTCTCGCCGGCAAGGCGCCACAATTTCCTTTTGCAATCAATGTCTTCGGTGGCCCGGCCCTGCTGGGCCAGCAGGAGGCCCCAGTTGTTCAGCGCCTGGTGAGCATCCGGCTTGATGGCCAGGGCAGCCTGATACTTCTCGCCGGCCAGGCGCCACAATTGCCTTTTGCTGTCGGCATCTTCGGTGGCCCGGGCCTGGTCGGCCAACAGGTTGCCCCAGTTGGCCAGTACTTCGTGATCATCCGGCTTGATGGCCAAGGCGGCCTGGTATTTCTCGCCGGCCAGGCGCCACAATTCCCTTTTGCCGTCGGCATCTTCGGTGGCCCGGGCCTGATCGGCCAACAGGAGGCCCCAGTTGAAAAGCGCCTGGTGATAATCCGGCTTGATGTCCAAGGCGGCCTGGTATTTCTCGCCGGCCAGGCGCCACAAATCCCTTTTGCCGTCGGCATCTTCGGTGGCCCGGCCCTGATCGGCCAGCAGGGCGCCCCAGTTGTTTAGCGCCTGGTGATGATCCGGCTTGATGTCCAGGGCGGCCTGGTATTTCTCGCCGGCCAGGCGCCACAATTGCCATTTGCTGCCAGCATCTTCGGTGGCCTGGGCCTGAACGGCCAGCAGGACGCCCCAATTGAAAAGCGCTTCGTGCATATCCGGCTTGATGGCCAGGGCGGCCTGGTATTTCTCGCCGGCCAGGCGCCACAATTGCCATTTGCTGTCGGCATCTTCGGAGGTGCTGGCCTGCAGGTCCAGCAAACTGCCCCAGTTGTAGAGCGCTTCGGGCATATCCGGCTTGATGGCCAGGGCGGCCTGGTATTTCTCGCCGGCCAGGCGCCACAATTGCCATTTGCTGTCGGCATCTTCGGTAGCCTGGGCCTGATCGGCCAGCAGGAGGCCCCAGTTGGTGAGTGCTTCGTGCTTATCCGGCTTGATAGCCAGGGCTGCCTGGTATTTCTCGCCGGCCAGGCGCCATAATTCACGTTTGCCGTCGGCATCTTCGGTGGCCCGGGCCTGATCTGCCAGTAGGGCGCCCCAGTTGTTCAGCGCCTGGTGATAATCCGACTTGATGGCCAGAGCGTCCTGGTATTTCTCGGCGGCCAGGCGCCATAACTGCTTTTTGGTATCCAAATTCTCGGTGGCCCGGGCCTGAACGGCCAGCAGGGCACCCCAGTTGTTGGCGGTCCATGGTTCCGTCGGGTTCAGCGACCAGGATGCTTCGTATAGTTCACTGGCATGTTTCAGGAATGCAGCCCGCTCGGTCGGCGACAGTGCGGGATTCTCTTCGACATCCGTCGTCGCGTCATAGGCCTGTTGGAACAGTGCGGTGGCAAGCATCTTGCGGGCCTCGGGGGTGTCCTCGCTCCGCAATGAATCGGCCAGGGCAACGACACCGTCCCAGTCCTGGGCCATCAGGCGCATCCGGGCCATTTCCACCACCGAGGAGGGCGAATCCTGCGGCTCGGGTGGGCTGATGTCATCCGGGGTCGGGGGTCCATCCTCGGCCCGGCAGACCCGGTGTCCCTCGATGCAGCCGATGGCCTGTTCGATCTGCAGCAATGCCTTGTCGGTGTAGACCGGGCGGCCGTCGGTGGGCTCGTCGGGCAGGAAGCCCTTGATGCCGGCCAGGGTAGTCTTCAAATGGCTGAATGGCCGGTCCAGGAAGGGCGGCGGTGGGCAGCCGACGCCCGTGGCCAGATGTTCGAAAAAGCTGTCGGCGGTGTGGCCGGGCATCCAATGGGCATGGCGGCCCCGTGCCGAGGTCAGATTGTCCACCGGCTCGGTGATCGGCTGATCGCGATAGCCGACCCAGTAAAGGCTGCGGTCGAATGCCTTCACCTCTTGCAATTGGTCCACCACTGGGTCGCAGGCGCCGCTATAGCCGACCACGATCCAGGTGCGCGACCGGTCCTGGCAATGGGTGAACAGCGGCTTCAGTTTAGCCCGCATGTCTTCCACCTCGTCGCCGTCATGGGCCTGGAAGAAGCCGTCGCTGGTGCCGTGCAGGTGGAAGATGGCGGTGCCGGTGGTGGGGATGCGCTGGGGATGGAAATCGCGGATGGCCGCCATGTCGTAGACGGCGGGGAACAGGTTGAACAAGGCGCAGGCCTTGACCAGCAACGGGTCGAAATTGGTGGTCAGGATGCGATCGACGTAACCCGCGGCGATCAGGCGGGCGATATGGATGTGGGTCCAGTTGATCGAGGCATTGGCGATATAGCCCTCGATCAGGTCGCGGCGATCGACCGGGTCCAGCGCCTCCATGCAATTCGGGTAGGTGGCCGGGCCGTCGCGGCTGGCCTTCTCGTAAGCGTCGGGGACGCGCTTCTTGATGTCGGCGACGATGCCGTCGGCGGCGGGGATGCCGGCCGTCACCGAACAGCCCGCCCCCAGCACCAGGACGCAGCCGGCGTGGGATTCCTTGTTGCGTTTCAGGCGCTGGACGACTTGGGCGATATTATTCTGCGGCACGAATCCATCCCGATGACCAATCATCGGAATTGTCCCAGCACCATTTCAGCGTGTCAACATTTCCCCCGGTGCCGCGCCAGATAGATCGGTGTCCGCGACTTCGGCACTTTCCGGATGAAATTATACCGCGCCACGTGGTAGCTGGGGTCGAAGCCGTAGAAGTTCAGATTCATGCGCGCCAATTCCTCGGCGCGGTAGGTTTCCAGCGGCTTTTCCGCCTCGTCGGCCAGGCGGGCCAGGCCCTTGGCGGCGATGCGGGCGTCGATGTCAGGGTCGGCGGCCAAAGCGTGGGCGCGGGCCTCGGCCTCGGCGCGGAAGGCGGATGGGCAGGTGCCGAAACATTCGTCGATCAGGCCCAGGCGCAGGGCCTCGGCCGTTCCCACCGGCAGGCGCGCCTGGGTCACCTGGCGGGCGGATTCCTCGCCGCAGCGTCGGGGCAGCAGATAGGTCCAGTATTCCGAACCGTACAGATTGCCCATGCCCTTGTAATGGGGGTTCAGCACCACGCCGGATCGCGCCCACACCAGATCGGCGGCCAGGGCCATGAACACGCCGCCGGCGCCGCCATTGCCCTGCATCGCCGCCACGGTCAGGTGGCTGGTGCAGGTGATCACCGCCCGGCACAGATCGTTCATGGCGTTGATGTTGGCCCAGGATTCATCGGCCGGGCTGGCGGCCGCCTCGATGGTCGACAGGTGGATGCCGTTCGACCAGAAATCCGGCCCGCCCATCAGGGCGATCACCTTGGTCGGCCGCCTGGTCGCATCATGGAACGCCGCTTCCAGCCGGCGGCATTGGTCGGTGCTCATGGCGCCGTTGTGGAATGGGAAGTGCAGGAAGCCGACCGCGCCCTTCTCGTCATACCAGATGTCGTGATGGCCGGGCATGGCGGGCAGGGTGGCGGCGATCTCGGGCAGCACGCTCGCCGCCGGCAGTTTCAAGCCATTGGCGCCCAGATGGCCGATCCACACCGCGCCGTCCGTGGTGGCCCGGGCCAATTGGTGGCCGCGCCGGGCGATCCAGCTGCCCGGGGCGCCGTCCAATCCTTCCGACGGGTGGGCGTCGTGCAGGTAAAGTCCGTCATCCAGCACCCCCGGCGTGCCGTCGGACGCCCTGATCTTGCGCAAGATGGTGGCGCTGTCATCGCGATCCCAGGCGATGGCGCGGTCCTTCTGGCGCATCTGGGGCTTCCACCACGACCGGCGCGGCAGTTCGGGGACGGGGCTGTGTTCCACCGCGTCCAGCACCGCCGAGACCGCCGCCTCGGTGACCTCGTTTCGGTAGATCGAGGATTTGGTGGCTTCGCGCATGGTGAAGGTGCGCTGCGCCCAGACGGGGCCGGCATCCATTTCCGACACCGCCTGCAGCACGGTGACGCCCCAGCTTTGCTCGCCTTCCAGGATGGCCCAGTCCAGCGCCGAGGGGCCGCGATCGCCGATCGGGCCGGGATGGACCACCAGGCAGGTATGGTTTCGCCAGACGCCCTCGGGGATGGCCCGTTTCAGAAAGGGGGCGATGATCAGATCGGGCCGGGCCAGTGCCACCGCCTGGGTGGTGACGGCATCGTTGACGTCGAATTCCAGGCTGACCGCGTGGCCGTGATTCGTCAGTTCGACCCACAGGCGCTGGGTCAGTGAATTGAAGGAATGGGCCAGAAGCAGGATGCGCATGTCAGCAGATCCGGGGCAATTGTTCGCCGGCCAGCCAATCGACCACCCGGGTTCCGCCCATGGCGGTCTTCATGCGGACGAAATGGTGGGGGTCGGCCTCGCAGGTGCCGATGCGGGCGGCATCCGTTCCCAGCGGGTGGGCGCGCATTACCGCCAGCAGCCGGTCGGCATCGGCGGCGTCGCAGATGCAGATCAGCTTGCCCTCGTTGGCGACGTAAAGCGGGTCCAGGCCCAGAAGCTCGCAGGCGCCGCGCACCGCGTCCTTGACCGGCACGGCGCGTTCATCGATGACCATGCCGGTGGCCGACTGGGCGGCGATCTCGTTCAAGGTGGCGGCCAGGCCGCCGCGGGTCGGGTCGCGCAACACCCGGATGCCGGGGCAGTCGGCGACCATGGCGGCGACCAGGGTGTGGAGCGCCGCCGAATCCGACAAGATGGCGCTTTCGAACCCTAGGGATTCGCGCTGGCTCATCACCGCGACGCCGTGGTCGCCCATGGTGCCCGAGATCAGGATGGCGTCGCCAGGGCGGGCGCGGTCGCCGGAAATCCGAACGCCCGGCGGCACGAAGCCGATGCCGGCGGTGGTGATGAACAGGCCGTCGCCCTTGCCCTTTTCCACCACCTTGGTATCGCCGGTGACCACCGGCACGCCGGCGGCCTTGGACGCGGCGGCCATGCTGTCGACGATGCGCTTCAAGTCGGCCAGCGGGAAGCCTTCCTCGATGATGAAGCCGGCCGACAGCGAATGCGGCACGGCGCCGGCCATGGCGACGTCGTTGACGGTCCCGTGCACCGCCAGGCTGCCGATGTCGCCGCCGGGGAAGAAGAGCGGGCTGATGACATAGCCGTCGGTGCTCATCACCATGCGGCCCTGGGGCACGTCGAATTCGGCCTGGTCGTTGCCCTGGTTCAAGGCCTCGTTGTCGAAGGCGGCGACGAACATTTCATCGACCAGTTGGGCCATGGCGCGGCCACCGCCGCCATGGGTCAGATCGACGCGGCCCGAGGCAATGTCCAGCGGGCGGGGATGGGTACGGCGGGGCAGGGTCATGATGCGTCGCTGGCTTTCATGTCGCGGAAACGTCCATAGGTCCAATGGGCGGCGCAGGCGCCCTCGGCCGAGACCATGCAGCTGCCCATGGGGTTTTCCGGGGTGCACACGGTGCCGAACAGCTTGCAGTCGGTCGGCTTCTTGACGCCGCGCAAGATGGCGCCGCATTCGCAGGCCTTGTTGTCGGCGACGCTGTCGGCCGGCACGTCCCAGTGACGCTCGGCGTCGAAGGCGGCGAAGGCTTCCTTGATGCGAAGGCCCGAATAGGGCACCAGCCCCAGGCCGCGCCATTCGAAGCTTTTGCGCAACTCGAACATCTCGGCCACCAGGGCCTTGGCCTTGGGGTTGCCGTCGCGGGTGACGGCGCGGGCGAACTCGTTTTCGACCTCGAAGCGGCCCTGGTTGATCTGGGCCACCAGCATGCGCACCGCCTGCAGCACGTCCAACGGCTCGAAGCCGGCGATCACCACCGGGCGCTGATATTCCTCGGCGAAATATTCGTAAGGGGCCGAGCCGATGATGGTCGAAACATGGGCCGGGCCGATGAAGGCGTCCAGTTGCACGGTGCCCAGCTCGCGCACCTCGGGGCTGTCCAGGATCTGGGTGATGGCCGAGGGCGTCAGTACGTGGTTGCAGAACACGAAGAAATTGGAAAGCCCAAGGGCGGCGGCCTGCTTGATCGCAACGGCGGTGGGCGGCGTGGTGGTCTCGAAGCCGATGGCGAAGAACACCACGCTTCGATCGGGATTGTCGGCGGCCAGCTTGACGGCGTCCAGGGTCGAATAGACCATGCGGATGTCACAGCCTTCGGCCTTGACCTTCAACAGCGACAGGCGCTTCGAGCCCGGGACCCGCAGCATGTCGCCATAGGTGCACAAGATCACGCCCGGCTGGCGGGCCAGCCAGATGGCGGCGTCGATGCGGCCCACCGGCAGCACGCAGACCGGGCAGCCGGGACCGTGGATCATGCGGACATTGGCCGGCAGCAGATCTTCCAGGCCATAGCGGCTGATGGCGTGGGTGTGGCCGCCGCAGAATTCCATGATGTGGTAGGTGCGCGCCGGATCGGCCTCGGCGCGGATGGCGGCCGCCAGGCGTCCTGCTGCGTCGCCGTCCCTGAACTCGTCGATATATTTCATGCGGTCGCGCCCGCTTCCTGCATCTCGGCCCACAGCGCCAGGGTCTTCTCGGCCTCGGCGGGATCGACCTTGGTCAGGGCATAGCCGACATGGACGATGACATAGTCGCCTACCGCCACGCCATCGACCAGGGCCAGCGACACCGCCTTGGTGACGCCGCCCAGATCGACCTTGGCCTGGTCGCCGTCCAGCAATTCGGTCACCAGCGAGGGAAGGGCCAGACACATGCGCTTACATCTCCCGAAGGGCGGCGATCCACGCCTGGCCCAATGACAAACCGGCATCGCCCGGAGACGCCTGGGTGGCGGCCAACGGGACAAGGCCGCGCCGTTCCAGCTCGGGCACCAGGCCTGCCGTCAGCACGCGGTTGAAGAAACAGCCGCCGCCCAGGGCCACCGTGCGACAGCCGGTTGATTCCGCCCCCCACACGCACCAATCGGCCAGGCCGGCGATCAAGGTTCCGTGGAACAGGTTGGCACCGTCCCTGGGCTCGGGGCAAGAGGCCAGCAGGTTCATCAAGGGCGCGAAGTCCAGCACGCCGCGTTCCAGAATCCAGCCCGAGGCCAGGATGGCCGGGTGATCGACCAGGGCTTCCAGCGCCATCGGCGCCTGGCCCTCGAATTCGGCGATGGGGTGGACGCCCAGAAGGCCGCAGGCGGCATCGAACAGCCGCCCGGCCGACGAGGTGATGGGCGCGTTCAGCCCCTTGTCCAGCACCATTCCCAGCCGGCTGGCGGCGGGAATGCCCTTCCAGCGCGAGGCGATCTCGTCGGTGCGACCCAGCTTGTGCAGCCAGGCGGCGGCCATGCGCCAGGGTTCGCGGGCGGCCTTGTCGCCGCCGGGTTGGGCGATGTGGGCCAGATGGCCCAGCCGGCGGAAATCGGCGCCTTCGCAATAGAGCAGCTCGCCGCCCCAGGCCTGGTTTTCCGGCCCCAGCCCGAAGCCGTCCAGCGACAGGCCCAGGATGGGGGCGGCGTGGCCATGCTCGGCGGCGATGGCGGCGGCATGGGCGTGGTGGTGCTGCACCGCCAGGGCCGGCAGGTCCAGCCCCTGGGCGAAGCGGGTGGAATGGAAGTCGGGATGCAGATCGTGGGCGACGCGGACCGGCTTGACGCCCAGTTCGCGCACCATCGCCTCGGCCGAATGCTCGAAGGCGGCGATCGAGTCGGGCGTCCCCAGGTCGCCATGGACGGGCGACAGATAGGCGCGGTCCCCCTTGGTGACGCACACGGTGTTTTTCAGGAACGCGCCCACCGCCAGCACCGACGGCCCGGACCGGGGCAGGGCGATGGTGGCGGCGACGGCGGAAAAGGGTGGGGCGGTCAAGGCCTGGTCCCGGCCTTGGCGGCGGCTTGCTGGCCCTGGGTAATCCAGTCCAGCCACTGATCCATGCCCTGGCCATTCTTGGCCGATACCTGCAAGACGCCGATGTTCGGATTGACCCGCCTGGCATAGGCGATGGCGGCATCAACATCGAAATCCAGATGCGGCAGCAGGTCGGTCTTGGTCAGGATCATCAGGTTGGCGGCGGCGAACATGTCGGGATACTTGATGGGCTTATCCTCGCCCTCGGTCACCGACAAGATGGCGACCTTGTGGGCCTCGCCCAAATCAAAGGCGGCCGGGCAGACCAGATTGCCGACATTTTCGATGAACAGCACCGACCGGTTGGCCGGGTCCAGCCGGATCAGCGCCTTGGCCACCATGTCGGCGTCCAGGTGACAGCCCTTGCCGGTATTGACCTGCACCGCCGGCGCCCCGGTGGCGCGGATGCGGTCGGCGTCGTTGCTGGTCTGCTGGTCGCCTTCGATCACCGCGACCGGGAAGCGGCCGGCCAGGGCCTCGATGGTCTTGCACAAAAGCGTGGTCTTGCCCGAACCGGGGCTGGAGACCAGGTTCAAGGCGAAGATGCCGCGATTGGTCAGCCAGGCACGGTTGGCCCCGGCCAGGTCGTTGTTGCGGCCCAGGATGTCCTGCTCGATCTGGATGATGCGGCTTTGGCTTAAGCCCGGCACATGCACGCCGGCGATGCCGGTGCCGAAATGCAGGTCGTCATGATGGTGGTGATGGTGGTCATGGTCATGATCATGGTCATGACCATGGTGGTGGTCGTGGTCGTGATCATGGCCGTGATGATGGTCATGGGGATGGGAATGATGGTGGTCGTGACCATGATGATGGTCGTGGGAATGTTCCAGCTTCGACTCGCCGCAGCCGCACACCGTGCACATCACTCGACCTCCAATTCCTTGATCCGCATGTCGGCGCCCTGGGTGACGCTGAGCGCGAAGCCGCCGCATTCGGGGCAGCCGTCGACCCGGGACGCCAGTTTGACACTCTTGGCGCAATCCAGACAAAAGCCTTCGCCCGGCACCCGGACGATTTCCAGCTTGGCCCCGGCCGCGACCGAAGACCCCCGGGTGACGGCGTCGAAGCAGAACAGCATCGAGTCCGGATCGACCTGGGAAAGTTCGCCGATTTCCAGCCACACCGTCTTGACCTTGGTGAAGTGGTGGGCGGCTGCCTGCTCTTCCAGGATGCGGACAACGCCTTCGGTCAGGCTCATCTCGTGCATCAGGGGGCCTCCACGCTGACCTGGCAGGTCACGCACGGGTCAAGAGCCGCCACCAGCAGCCCCGCCCGGGCCGCCAGGTCGCCATCGGCCCTGATGCCGGTCAGGCCACGGGCCAGCGGGCCTGCGGGGTGGAAGTTCCATTCGGTCGGAGCCAGGATGCGATAAAGGCTCACGCGGCCCTCCGCCAGATGAACGCGATGCGCCAGCAATCCCCGCGCCGCCTGGGTGGCGGCCAGGCCCTGGCCCGAGCCCAACCGGGCGGTCCCGGCGGGTTCGGCTTTCAAATCCTGCACCAGCGACGCCATTTCATGCAAGGCTGCCGCAACGTCGACCAGCCGGGCGGTCAGCCGGGCCAGCAGGCCGGCGCCGTCGTGCCGCAGGATCGCCGCCACCAGCGGATGGGAATGGTTACGGGCCAGCGCGCCGGTTTCCAGGACCTGGCCCCGATAATCGGGGCGAGCCAGATAAAGGCCGTCCGGGTCGCCATCCAGCCGCTCGGCCAGATCGGGCGGGCCGTTCTCGGGCATGGCACGCAAATCGGTGGCGCCGAAGGCCGCCTGGGCGCTGCTGACCACCTGGGCCAGCAAGCGGCCGGTTGCGGTGGGGGCCCGGGTCATCCAGGCCCGGAAGGTGTTGCGGTCCTTCAGCAGACCGGTGACCTGGCCGCCCAGGCAATGGGCGAAGGCGGCCTGGGCCTCGGCGATGTCGGCCAACAGGTGCGAGACGTCGGGGGCCAGCCGACCGCCGCCGGGGGAAAGCCAGTCGCCGTCGGGATAAAGGTGCTGCCTGACCGAGGGCAAGGTCCGCTTGAACTTGCGGGCGGTTTCCATGTCGGGCCGCTCGCCCATCAGCATCGGCCAGTCGCGGGCCAGCGCCATGCCGTGTTCGGCGACGGCCTCGGCAAGGACCAGGATGCGCCGGGCCGCGCGGGTGGCCGGCGAGGCGAGGTGGCCGCCGGCCCGTTCCATCGCTTCCAGGCCGGTCAGGGCCTGGGCGGTGCCGCACAGGGCGAACAGGGTCGGCAGGATGGTCAGCACCTCGGCCGGGCTTTTGCCGGCGAACATGGCGGCGGCCTTGACCAGCCGGGTCGAGCCGATCTCGACCGCGCGCACCGTTCCGTGCCCGACTTTCAGCGCCACGGTGATGCCGGCCTCGGGAAAGCCCATCAGGCCAGGCCGTCGGCCAATACGCCGGACAGGTATTCCAGGGTCGCCAGCGCGGTTTCCGGCGGCACCTTTTCCGCGGCGAAATTGCCCCCGGCCCCCAGGATGACGTAGTCGCCCACCGAGGCTTCTTCCTCCAGCAGCATCAGGCTGGTCTGGCGCTCGCGTCCGAACGCCTCGACCGTCGCGGTCTGGCCGTCGATGGCGACGATGCGGGAGGGCACGGCCATGCACATGGCGGGTTACGCCGCCGCCTTGGCGTGGACGGTGACGCCGAAATCGACCAGTTCGGCGACCAGACGCTCGATCACCTGGGGCAGCACGGCGGCCACTTTGGGGGTCAGTTCCATGGCGGTGTCGAAGCTGGCGGGCTGCACGCCGACCAGCACCACCTTCTTGGGGGCGATGCCTTGGAACACGCAGGCCGCCAGCACGTCGGACAAGCCGACCTGATGGGGCGAAATGCGGGTCTTGAACCAGGCATTGATTTCTTCATCGGCGATGCGGGTGATGTCGCCGGGCTGCTTGCCCGGGCTGCGCATGCTGTCGGCGATCAGCAAAAGGTCGGCATCGGCGATGCGGTCCAGGCAATCCATGCCCGAGGTGCCGCCGTCGATCACTTCGACCCAGTCGGGCAAGGCATAAAGCTTGTCCAGTTCGGTGACGGCATAGACCCCGACCCCTTCGTCGGACATCAAGATATTGCCGACCCCCAGAACCACGACACGCATGGACGATTCTCCAAAAAAAGCCCGGCCGCCGGATGGCGACCGGGCCAGCCTATCACATTACAAAGCCTTGACCTGGACGATCTCGCGCTTCTCGTCGTCGTGGACGTGAACCGCGCAGGCCAGGCAGGGGTCGAACGAGTGGACGGTGCGCAGCACTTCCAGCGGCAGTTCGGCATCGGCGATGGGATTGTCCATCAGCGAGGCTTCATACGGACCGATGGCGTCGTTCTCGTCGCGCGGGCCGGCGTTCCAGGTCGAGGGCACCACGCACTGGTAATTGGCGATCTTGCCGTCCTTGATGACGGTCCAGTGCGACAACAGGCCGCGCGGCGCTTCGTGCATGCCGAAGCCGCGAACCTCGCCCTTGGGGAAGGTCGGCTTGTTGAAGGTGGTGGTGTCGCCCTTGCCGATGTTTTCCAGCAGCATCGACCAGTTCTGGGCCAGCACCTCGCACATGACGCCCGAGCGGATGGCGCGCGCCGCATGGCGGCCCACCGTCGAGTGCAGGATTTCCGGGCCGACCTTGGCGCCCAGCAGGCCGCCGACGCGGTCCAGCATCTGGGTGGCGTAGGTGACGGTCGGCTGGTGGCCGGCGGCCAGGCCGCACAGCACGTTGGCCAGCGGGCCGACCTGGGCGCGCTTGCCGTAGAAGGTCGGAGCCTTCAGCCAGCTGTACTTCCCTTCGTCCTGGAAGTCGGTGTATTTGGGCTTGGTCTCGCCGACATAGGGGTGCAGCGGGCCGGGCTTCGAATACTCGTACCAGGCATGCTTCACCGATTCCTCGACGCCGCCCATCAGGTAGTCGTCGCCGAACTTGGTGAAGGGCTTGTACTGCTTCAGGTCGCCGCCCGGGACGTGGCCGCCCGGCACCATGAACTGGGTGCCCTTGGAATCGGTCGGGAAGTCGGGGCTGGAGATATAGTTGGTGACGCCGGCACCGTACTTGGTCCAGTCGGCGTAGAAGGCGCCGATGGCGGCGACGTCGGGCAGATAGACCTTGCGGGTGAACTCGGCCAGCGCGTCGATATGTTCCTTGACCGCCAGCAGGCGCTCGATGGTCAGGTTCGACTGGCTGTTGGTGTCGATCGGGTTGGCGACGCCGCCGACCGCCAGGTTCTGGATGTGCGGCGACTTCGAGCCCAGGATGGTGACGATCTTGTTGGCGTGACGCTGGGCTTCCAGCGCCTGCAGATAGTGGGCGACCGCCAGCAGGTTGACCTCGGGCGACAGCTTCATCGCCGGGTGGCCCCAATAGCCGTTGGCGAACGGACCCAACTGACCGGACCCCACGAAGCTCTTCAGCTTCTCCAGGGTCTGGGTCATGACGTGCTTGGAATTCATCGGCCAGTCGGACAAGGATTCCGCCAACTGGCTGGTCTTGAGCGGATCGGCCTTCAGGGCCGACACCACATCGACGAAATCCAGCGCCGACAGATGGTAGAAGTGGACGATGTGATCGTGCAGGGCATGGGCCGAGGCGATCATGTTGCGGATGAACTGGGCGTTGACCGGCACTTCCAGGTTCAGCGCGTTCTCGACGGCGCGAACCGACGTGATGGCGTGGACCGTGGTGCAGACGCCGCAGATGCGCTGGGTGATGGCCCAGGCATCGCGGGGGTCGCGGCCGAGCAGGATCAGCTCGACGCCGCGCCACATCTGGCCGGACGACCACGCCTTGGTGACCTTGCCGCCATCGACTTCGACGTCGATGCGCAGGTGGCCTTCGATCCGGGTGATGGGGTCGATGGTGATACGCTTGGACAAGGCAGTGGCTCCTTACTTTTCGTGGGCCGCGGCCAGTTCGGCCGGCGTCAGCTTGTGGGTGTAGAAGACCGGGAACTTCCGGACGAACACGACATAGAGAAGAATTTCGGTGGCGATGATGCCGATGGTCACCAGCAATTCCTGCACGCTGGGGAAGTAGCTCCACCCCGCCCCGGTCTGATAGGCGACCAGGAAGGCATCCAGGCGATAGAGCGCGCCGGCCAGCAGCAAGCAGCAGGCGCCGATCCACAGGCCCTTCTTGGACGTGCGGTTCTCTTCCTTGGCGAACAGGACGACCGGAGTGGCGAACAGCGCGATCTCGATCCAGAACATCAGGCTGCGGATGCCCGAGGTGAACAGATCGGCGATGGCGCCGCGCACCACGATGTCGCCGAAGCGGATCACCAGATAGGCGACCATCATGCCCTGGATGATGCGGGCCAGCTTGGCCAGCTGCGGCATCTCGTGACGCACCGAGCGGTTGAAGGCGCTCGACCCCAGCAGGGCCTCGAACACCACGATGGAAAAGCCCATGGTGATGGCCGACGCCAGGAACAAGAGCGGCAGGATCGGGGTCTGCCACAGGGGGTGGATCTGATAGCCCATCACCACCAGCAAAGTGCCGAGCGAGCTTTGGTGCATGCTGGGCAGCAGCACGCCCAGGGCCACGAAGACGAACAGGATCTTTTCCAGCTTCTTCTTCGAGTCCTTGAGACCCAGTTTCGACAGGATGGCCGGCGAGAACTCGATCCACAGCACGACGATGTAGGCCATCACGCACAGCGCGACCTCGAACATCACCGAGCCGGAATTCCAGTAGCTGGGCACCAGGATGTGCCAGGCGTTCCACCAGCGGCCCAGATCGAAGATGATCGAGATACCGCCCAGGGTGTAGCCGAAGGCCGAGGCCAGCAGGGCCGGGCGGACCATCGGGTGGTACTCGCCCTTGTTGAGGACATAGCAAAGGATCGCCATGGCATAGCCGCCGCAGGCAAACGCCGTGCCGATGACCACGTCGTAGACGATCCAGATGCCCCACGGATAGCCGTTGTTCAGGTTGGTGACCGAGCCCAGGCCCAGGACCATTCGCTTGGCCAGGATGACGGCGGCGATCAAGGCCAGGATGGCGCAGATCACCGTGGTCTTGCTGAACAGGCTGCCACCCAGGGGCTCGTGCTCGTTATGGAATTTCGCCATGGTGGCCTACTCCTCCGGGTGTTCGTCTTCGATGTGGGACGCCCGCTTGGCCGCCCACACCAGCCCGCCCAGCACCACCGCCGGAGCGATCATGCCCTGGTACAGGCTGTGCTGGATGCCCTCGGATTGCGACGCGAAGGATTGCTCGCGCAGCTCGGGGTAGCCCAGCTTGGCAAACGACACCGCCGCCATGTGGCGGAACTGGGTGCCGGCCACTTCCTTCTCGCCATAGACATGGTCGAGATACTTGGCGGCCGGCCGTTCATGGGTGTCGCCCGAACCGATCACCCGGCGCTCGAACACGTTGGCCTCGCCGGCCTTCATGGCCTTGCGGCGGTTGATTTCCTCGGTCAGAGCCGGAATGGGGCCGAAGATGGTGGCGCCCGTCGGGCACACCTCGGCGCACATCGGGATCTTGCCCTCGGCCTGGCGATGCTTGCACATCTCGCACTTCTTGATCTGCGGCGTCGGCGTGTCGAATTCCGACTGCGGCACGCCGAACGGGCACGAGGCCACGCAATAGCGGCAGCCGATGCAGGCGTCGGGATTGTATTCGACGATGCCGGTCTGCGGATGCTTGGTCATCGCCGTCACCGGGCAGACCGAGACGCAGCTGGGATCGACGCAGTGCATGCACGACTTCTTGATGAAGGCGAAGCCGTCCTTTTCCTGGTCCTTGGTGGCCGCGGTGCCCTCGGCATAGACCTTGATGACGTTGAAGGTCTTGGGGCCGATGTCCAAAGGCGTGTCCCACAGCGCGTCGGCGGTGGTGACATCGACGGGAAGGTTGTTGGCCTCCTTGCAGCCGGCGACGCAGGCCTTGCAGCCGACGCACAGGGTCGAGTCGTAGAGAAGGCCCACCGCCTGCGGCGGCATCACCTTGTTCGGTCGGGCCTGGGCCGGAGCCGACACCACCGCCGCTGTCGCCAGCGCGGCGCCGCCTCCGGCAGCCCCTTTCAGAAAGCTTCGACGCTTGAGCGACATGGGCTTACTCGCCGTCCTTGGTTTCCGACTTGCCGAGATTGCCGGCGATCTTCATGCCGGCGCCGACCGCCAGGCCGGCGACACCCGCCACCAGGGCGGCGGACGCCAGGCTGGCGCCGGTGCCCTGCTCCTCGACGATGCGGGGATAGCCGGTCGGCGGGTTGGTCTTGAGGTCGGCCAGCGCGTGGATCGGCTTTTCGAAGCCGATATGCTTCTCGGTGCAGCCGATGCAGGGATGGCCGGTGCCGACCGGCCACGAGCCGGTGCCGACGTCGTTGAACAGGATCGACGGGCAGTTGGCATAGGTTTCCGGGCCCTTGCAGCCCAGCTTGTACAGGCAATAGCCCTTCTTGTGGCCGGGGTCGCCGAATTCCAGCGCGAAGCGGCCGGCGTCGAAATGGGCGCGGCGTTCGCAATTGTCGTGGATCAGGCGGCCATAGGCGAAGGTCGGGCGGCCCTTGTCGTCGACCGCCGGCAGCTTGCCGAAGGTCAGGAAGTGGACGACGGTGGCCAGGAAGTTATAGGGGTTGGGCGGGCAGCCCGGGATGGTGACGATGTCCTTGCGGCCCAGCGCTTCCGCCACGCCGGTCGAGCCGGTCGGGTTGGGCGGCGTCGAGGGCATGCCGCCCCACGACGCGCACGAGCCGATGGCCACCACGGCGGCCGCGTCGGCGGCGCATTCCTTGGTCAGCTCATACGAGGTGTGGCCGCCGATCTTGCAATAGATGCCGCCATCCTTCATCGGGATGGCGCCTTCCACCACCAACAGGTACTTGCCCTTGTTCTTGGCCATGGCGGCCTTGCGGGCGGCCTCGGCCTGGTGGCCGGCGGCGGCGAACACCGTCTCGTGGTAGTCCAGCGAGATGATGTCGAGGATCAGCTTGTCCAGCGTCGGATGTTCCGAGCGCAGCAGCGATTCGGTGCAGCCGGTGCATTCCTGATGGTGCAGCCAGATCACCGAAGGACGTTCCTTCTTGGTGATGGCGGCGGCGATCTGCGCATCGGCCCCCTTGGGTAGACCCATGGTGGCGGCCATCGCGGCGCAGAACTTCATGAAGTCGCGGCGCGACACGCCGAAGCGGGTCTCGATATCGGTTTCGGTTTTCAGGTCGCTGTCGTCGTACATCGGTCTTCCCCACCTCTCCAGGGCTCGTCTCGTGTCCTGCGCCGGAAATCCTTGGAAGCGGACGTCCGGGAATAGCAGGCCATGATTCCGGTTCTCGGTTGCCTGTTTCACCATCCGCAAAAGCCGTGCCAACTCGTTCGGGTGGGTGCGGTGCAGCAAAAGGGGGCGGGGATTGGCGCGATCCTGCGCGCCGAACGTTGCTGCATTGCGCGTGGCGCATGGCTGGGGCGGCGGGAGGGTGAAAAGAACATTTCCGACACTGGAAAGAAACTATCCAATTGCGACGGATGGACGGGCGTCGCCGCCGGGTGTAGCCTCGGTTGCATCACGCTTGCGGGAGGGGGAATCATGACCAGCGCGACATCGTCCCATACCTGGCGATTTTTCCGGGCCGGCGGCTTCGATCAGGTCCGCATCGACAGCGGCGCCGACCTCTTGGCCCTGGACGGGCTGGATCAGAAATTGTGGGTGGCGCTGGCCTGTCCGGCCGCCGGGATCGAGTTCGATGCCAAGGCGCTGGCGATCCTGGACAGCGACAAGGACGGCCGCATCCGCGCCGCCGAGATCCTGGACGCCGTGGCCTGGCTGAAGTCGGTGCTGAAGGACCCGGAAGAACTGGTCCGCCCCGGCGACGAACTGGCGCTGGCCGCCATCGACGAGGCCTCGCCCGAGGGGGCGCGGGTACTGGCCTCGGCCCGGCGCATCCTGTCGAACCTGGGCAAGGGCGGGGCCGACACCATCGCCCTGGCCGACACCCAGGATACCGGCCGCATCTTCGCCCAGACCCAGTTCAACGGCGACGGCGTGGTCCCGCCCGAGGCGGCCGAGGATGCCGAGGCCAAGGCCTTGATCGCCGACATCGTCGCCTGCCTGGGCGGCGTGCCCGACCGCTCGGGGGCGATCGGCATCGACCAGCCGATGGTCGATGCCTTCTATGGCGAGATCGAATCCCTGGCGACCTGGCTGGACCAAGGCGGCGCCGCCGCCCTGGCCGGGCTGGGCGACGACAGCGCCGCCGCCGGCGAGGCGTTGGAAGCGGTGCGCGACAAGATCGACGGCTTCTTCCTGCGCTGCAATCTGGCCGCCTATAGCGACGGAGCCGCCCAGGCGGTCAATCCGGCGGCCGAGACCTTCGTGCCGCTGACCGGCTTGAACACGGCTGACGCCGTCGCCCTGCTGGCCCCCTTGCCGCTGGCCGCCTTGGCGGCGGGGGCGGCGTTGCCGCTGGGCGAAGGCCTGAACCCGGCCTGGGCCGGTGCGGTGCGCAGCTTCGCCGATCGGGTGGTGGTGCCGCTTCTGGGGGCGCGCACCCACCTGACCGAGGCCGAATGGACCGACATCAAGGAGCGCTTCGCCGACCATGCCGCCTGGCGGGCGGCCAAGCCGGCGACCCGGGTCGAGCCATTGGGCAACGCCCGGGTGCTGGCCCTGAAGGGCGGCGTCGGCAAGGACGTGCTGGAATCGCTGATCGCCCAGGACAAGGCCCTGGAGGCCGAGGCCGCTGCCATCGACGCCGTCGAGAAACTGGTGGTCTTAAGGCTGCACCTTTACCGGCTGGTCAACAATTTCGTCAGCTTCCGCGATTTCTATACCCGCAAGCGCAAGGCGATCTTCCAGGCCGGCACCTTGTTCCTGGACAGCCGCTCGGCCGAACTGTGCGTCCGCGTCGATGACGTCACCCGCCACGCCGCACTGGCGACGCTGAGCCGGATCTATCTGGTCTATTGCGAGTGCCAGCGTCGCGGCACCAACGAGAAGATGACGGTGATGGCCGGCTTCACCTCGGGCGAGTCGGACCAGTTGATGGTCGGGCGCAACGGCGTGTTCTACGACCGCAAGGGTCATGACTGGGACGCCACCATCGTCCGCATCGTCGAACACCCCATCAGCATGCGGCAGGCCTTCTGGTCGCCCTATAAGCAATTGGGCCGCTTCGTCGGCGCGCAGGTCGAGAAGATGGCCGCCGCCCGGGCCCGGGCGTCCGAGGCGCAGATGCAGGCCCAGGCCATCGGCGCGGCGGCGTCGGGCAAGGCCCCGCCGCCCAAGCCGGCCGAGGCGCCGTTCGATGTCGGCCGCTTCGCCGGCATCTTTGCCGCCATCGGTCTGGCGGTCGGCGCCATCGGCACCGCCATCGCCTCGGTGATCACCGGCTTCTTGCGCCTGCCGTGGTGGCAGATGCCGCTGGCCCTGTTCGGCCTGGTGCTGATCGTTTCCGGCCCCAGCATGGTGATCGCCTATATGAAGCTGCGGCAGCGCAGCCTGGCTCCGATTCTGGATGCCACCGGCTGGGCGGTCAACGCGCGCGCCACCATCAACATCCCGTTCGGCGGATCCCTGACCCAGGTCGCCCACCTGCCGGCCGGGGCCGAGCGCTCGCTGGCCGACCCCTTCGCCGAACGGCGCCGTCCGTGGGGGCTTTACCTTTTGCTGACCCTGGGGGCGGCCGCGGCGGCCTTCGCCTTGTGGAAGCTGGGTTTGCCCGCCAGCCTGTGGCCACGAGGTTAATACCTGTCCAAAGGGAAGCCCATACGTCCAATATCTGGAGTTTAGTGTCCCAAATTGTTTATCCTGTCCAGGTTAGGCGATTGGCTGTTGGGGCGGCCGCAGGAGTTCATGGATGGGTTTGGAAACCGTCGCCGTCGATCTGTGGATCGCGGCCGGGACTGTGGTGTCGGCCTTTTGGGCCGGCCTTCACCGGGGTAGGAAGGGTCGCGGCGGGCGCCGTCAACAAGACGTCGAACGTCTTCACGTTGAAGCCGAATTGCGTGCCAATGCCGCCCGCTTGCGGATGATGCTGGAAACCACCGCCGAGGGGGTGATCGGCATCGACGACGAGGCCCGGGTGATGTTCGCCAACCGCGCCGCCGCGCAGATCCTGGGTTGGTCGCAATCGGCCGAGTTGATGGGACGGCCGGCCGGCGACGTACTGGGGCACCGGTTAAGCGACGGCTCGCCCTGCCACGGCGATGTGTGCGCCATCCAACGCACCCTGGTCGACAGCGAGACCCGCCGCGTTTCCAACGAAACCTTCCGCAACGCCTCGGGCCGGCCGATCGCGGTGGAGTATGTCAGCTCGCCCCTGGTGGTCGAGGGCATCACCATCGGCGCCGTCGTCGCCTTCCACGACATCAGCGACCGCAAACGCCTGGAAGAGGATTTGCGCCGGTCCCATGCCGAACTGGAGCAGTTCGCCTATGTCACCAGCCACGATCTGCGCCAGCCCTTGCGCATGGTCTCGTCCTATCTGGCGCTGATCAGGAAGCGCCTGGACGACCGGTTGGGCGACGACGAACGGGAATTCATCGGCTATGCCGTCGATGGCGCCAAGCGCATGGACGCGCTGATCCTGGACCTGCTGGACTATTCGCGCGTCGGCCACGACCAGTCGCGCGACACGGTGGCGTTGGCCGAGGTGATCGAGGACGTGCGCCACAATCTGTCGGTCACCCTGGCCGATTGCGGCGGCCGGTTGAATGTCGCGGCCGATCTTCCGGAAGTCGACGGCAACCGGATGGAACTGATGCGGCTGTTCCAGAATTTGATCGGCAACGCCTTGAAATACCGCCACCCCGAGCGCGCCCCCGAGGTGGCGGTCGGTTGGCGCGACGATGGCCAGGAATGGGTGGTGTGGGTGCAAGACAATGGCGTCGGTATCGCGACCTGCGACCACGAGCGGGCCTTTCGCATCTTCCAGCGGCTGGCGGCAAGCCGCCAGGTCGAGGGGACCGGCATCGGCCTGGCCATCTGCAGGAAGATCGTCGATCATCATGACGGGCGCATCTGGATCGAGTCCGAGATGGACCAAGGTACGCGCATGCTGGTAGCCTTCCCCAAGCATGGCCTGCGCCGGTCCCCGGTCGCTGCCCTGAGCGCCTGATGCAGGGCGGGGGTTGATCTGGGGGCGCGGGCCTTGTAAACCGCATGACCACTGACGGTCACGCCCGCGCGCCCTGACGAGTTGATGAGCACATCCGACGATCCCCGCGACCGCTTCAAGCGCCCATTGGACAGAACGGCCCGGAACCTGCCTGCCAGGGTTCCGGTGTCGGCGCCTGAACCGGCCAAGGACGACCACGGCCAACCGGGCGGTCTGGCCCGCCTGCTGGGCGCGGTGGCCAAGATGCTGCAACCCAAGCCGGCCGACGGGCCGCAGGCGCTTCACCCCATCGAGCCGGCGGTCGAGCCGCCGGTCTATACCGTGCTGGTGGCGGCGATGGTGGGCGACAGCGCCGACGGCGCCGCCTCGCAGGCCTTGTTCAAGATGCTGGAAGCCCGCCCGGCGCTGAAGGTCAAGCCGCTGCCCCGGCCGTTCCAATTGGACAGCCTGGACGATCCGGTCCAGGTCGCCGGCCTGGTCACCAACGCCCGCCATGCGGTGGCCGACGAGGGCGCCGACCTGCTGGTGTGGGGCGAGGTGTTGAAGGAAGGCTATCGCCTGCGGCTGGTGGGCGCCAACCTGCCCGACGAGGAAAAGGCCGGGGCATTCGGCCCGACCACCCGCATCGACCTGCCGATGAATCTGGGCGAGCCGCAATCGAATCTGTTGTACGCCGCCTGCCTGGCCGCCGCCGACCCGGCGACCGAGGTTCAGCGCGCCGCCATCCGCCGCTTGCTGCCGCCGGCCGTCACAGTGCTGGAGCCTTTGGCCGCCAAGCCGCCGGTGGCCCTGGCCATGAACCAGCAGCGCACCGTGCAATTGGTGTTCGGCCATTTGTGCGCTGCGTGCGCCCAGGTGGTGCCGCCCTCGCAATCGGGCGAATGGTTCAAGAAATCGGTCGATGCCTATCGTGCGGCCGAAAAGCGCCTGGCCCGCACCGATCCCGGTTGGGAAGCCGGCCTGATCAACAAGCATCTGGCCGCGGTGCTGACCACCTGGGCGGAAAAGTCGAAGGAAGACGCCCGCGCCCATCTGGAAGAGGCGGTCAAGCATTGGCGCGTCGCCTCGGAAAGCTTGAACCGGGCCACCATGCCGCAGGAATGGGCGGCGGTGCAGACCCGGATGGGGGTGGCGCTTTACCGCCTGGACCTGTTGACCGGCGACAGCGATCTGTTGCGCGAAGCCCTGAACGTCCTGCAGGCCGCCTTGCAGGTGCATACCCGCCACGAGGCGCCGCAGCGCTGGTCCGATGTCATGAACACCATCGCCCAGGTGCTCGAGGTCTATGGCGACCAGATGAAGAATCCCGACGTGCTGAAGCGGGCGGTCGATACCTGCCACACCGTCCTGGAGGTCCGCACCCGCGAGCGCACGCCGCTGGCCTGGGCCTCGACCGCCAACACCCTGGGATCGGCCTTGTTCCTGCTGGACCGCCATGGCGGCGGCGGCACCCATCTGGCCGAGGCGGAAGTGGTGCTGGCCGGCGCGCTGGAGGTGTTTCAGGCCTATGGCGCCAAGGGCCCGGCCCAGGTGGCCGCCCGCAACCTGGCCCATGTCCGCAAGCTGGCCGAAGACCGCAAAAGCCGCGCCGTCATCGATCCGGGGTGGAAATAGGTGTTCGGGAAAAAGTCCTTCGCTTCGCTCAGTGTACTTTTTCCCGTTGATTAGTAAGGAGAAAAATAGGCTTGGGGCGGCCCTGCGCCTATTTTTCGCGTATTGTGGCCGCCATGAGGCGAGCCGTGCTCGCCTCATGGCGGGAAAACGGACAAAACCCGCGCGGAAAGCTTGCTTGAGCACGGGTTTGCCCAACAAAATCGGGGGAAAGTACACCGAGGCGAAGCCGAGGGACTTTTCCCCGGGCGCCTATAACGCCTGCTGGCGTTGATGCAGCACCATCTTCAGGTCCAGCTCGCGCACCACCTGATCCAGGGTGGTGATGCCGCGCATTTCCAGCATGTCGATCTGCTTCAGCAGCACGGCGGCGGTGACGATGGCGTCGCCCAGCGCGGTGTGGCGGTCGGTGATCTCGATGCCGAAGCGGTCGCAGATGGCGTCCAGCGAATGGCCGTTCTCGGGGCCGTCCAGATAGTTGGACAGCATCATGGTGTCCAGCACCGGATTGTCGAACCGCACCCCGAACTGGCGTTCGTTCATGCGCAGGAACTTCAGGTCGAAGGCGGCATTGTGGGCGACCAGCACCGAATCGGCGGCGAAGGCCTTGAATTGCGGCAGCACCACCGAAAGCGGCGGCTTGTCGATCACCATGTCGTCGGTGATGCCGTGGAACTTGATGCTTTCCGGCGGAATCGGGCGGCCCGGATTGACGATGCGGTTGAAGCTTTCGCCCGACAGGATGCGGCCGTTGACGACGCGGACGGCGCCGATCTGGACGATCTGGTCGCCCTGGCTGGGCTGCAGGCCGGTGGTTTCGGTGTCGAAGACGATGAAGGTCAATGTCTTCAACGGCAACCGGCCCATCTCGCCGATGTCGCGCACCCCGTCCAGCAGCGACAAATCATAGAATTCCGGCCGGGTCGGCAATTGCGCCTTGGGCTGGAAATGGACCTCGACGCCCTTGCGCATCGGCAGACGCAGCCACGACCGGCCCTGGCGGTGTTCCTGGCCGATGCTGTCGCCGGCATGGTGGGCCAGGACGTCCTTGACGGTCATGCCGGCCAATTGGGTCAGGCCCTTGGCCAGCCAGCCGTCCAGCGCCGGCTTGGCGGCGGTGGCACCCGGCCAGCCGATCTCGATCCAGGCGGAATCGTCATCGGCGCCGGCGGCCAGGTCGATCTCGGCCAGGCCCAGACGTTCAGCCATCTGGCGGATCAGGCTGTCGACGGCCAGCGCCAGCGAGTGGGAATCGGCATGCAGCCACACCGGCAAACCGGTCACCGTGACCTTCAGGCCTTCGCTCTCGACGCCCTTGGCGACGAAGGCGAAGAAGTCGGCGGAATGGACGTCGGTCATCGGCCACCAGCCCGACAGGGCGCGTTGATAGCCGTCGGTGACCTTCTTGATGGCGCGCTCGATGTTGGCCGCCTCGCGCTCGACGATGGTCGGGTTGCTGGCGGCGACGCGCAGGCGGATCAGCGGCGATTCCAGGCCCTCGGTGATCTCGCGCAGCAGCACGTCGCGGCTGGCCAGGGCGGCGACCTGGGGGCCGGCATCGACCAGGGTGACGACATAGCCGCCGGGATCGCCGTCGGCCGAGCGGATCAGGGTCATGCGGGCCTGCAGCAGCATGTGGCCATCGACCGAGCCGGCCAGGAACGGCGTGCCCTTGCCCCCCAGTTCCGGCCGGTGCAGCAGCACCTCGTGCATATGGACCACCGGCTCGCGGGCGATCGCCTCGAACAGCGAGCGGCCCAGGCCCAGTTGGCCAGCCTGCGACAGCATCTCCATCGCCACCGAGTTGTAAAGAACCACCTGATGGCGCTGGTTGCACACCAGCACCCCTTCATGCAGGTCGTTCAAGATGGCGGCCAGGCGGGCGGAATTTTCCTCGGCCTTGGCGGTGGCGACGCCCAGGCCGGTTTCCAGCTCCTGGCGGGTCTGCACCAGCTTGATGGCCATCTGGTTGATCGCCTCGGGCAGCGGCAGCATCAGGGCGTAGCGGTCGAGATCGACGCCCTGGCGGGTGCTGCCATGGGCGATGGCGCGCACGTCGGCGGCCATGCGGCGGATCAGGCGGAACACCTGGAAATCGACGATCTTCCACGCCAGCGCGAACATCAAGACCGCGCCGGCCACCGAGACCAAGGCCAGGGCGGTCAGGTCCTCGTGCCCGACGACGCGGCTGTTGAGGTAGATTGCGGCACCGCCGATGGCCGAGACATTGGCGACCAGGGCGATGGCGAGCCAGGGCAACGGACCCCGCCCTCGATGCGGCACTGACTCGTCTCCTTGACCGGAGTTTGAACCTTCCCCCAAAGGTACGGCACTGGTATGGGGTCAGGCAACACCCGAGAGTGGAAAGCCGGACGAACATGTGTTGATATGCACAGGTGCAACCAAGGGAAGCCAGGAAATGCGGGCTGTTTGGGCGATTGTCGCGATGCTGCTGGGAATGATGGCGGCAGGCGGCGCGCCAGCGGCGCAACTGTTAAGGGTTGGCGGTTACGAGTTTCCCCCATTCGTCGAGGCTGACGGCAAGGGCCTGGTCCACGATGTGATCGCCGCCCTGAACGCGGCACAAACCGCCTATGAGTTCCGCTTCGTGCCGGTGGCGGCCCGGCGACGTTACGCCGATCTGGCGGATGCCCGTTTCGATGTCATGTTCTTCGAAAGCCCGGATTGGGAATGGACCCAGCGCCAGGCCCCGGTCGATTTCACCGCTGAATTCCTGCAAGGCGGCGAGGTGTTCGTCGCCCAGGCCAGACCGGGGCGCGGGCAGGATTTCTTCGCCAGTCTGACCGGCAAGCGGCTGGTCGGCATTCTGGGCTATCATTACGGATTCGCCGATTTCAACGCCGATCCCGAGCGTCTGGCCCGCGACTGGGGCATGAAGCTGGTGGCCAACCACAAATCCAGCATCGACATGGTGCTGGCCGACCGCGCCGATCTGGCGGTGGTCACCGATTCCTATTTGTGGGCCTATCTGTCCAAGGTCCCCGAGGCACGGGAAAAGTTGCTGGTGTCGGACCGCTTTGATCAGGTCTACCGCCACCGGGCGCTGGTGCGCCGCCTTGGACCCATCGATGTGAAGATGCTGGATGGATTGCTGGCCAAGCTTGAACGCGACGGCACCTTGGCCAGGATCTGGCGCCAGGGCGGGATCATCCGTTAACCCCGCCGCGAACCCTCGATGGTTTCGCCGATGCGGGCCAGGGTCGCCGAAATCGAATCGCCGCCGTAATAGGCGTCCAGCAGCAGGCGGCTTTTGACCCCCAGCAACCGCGCGGTGGCGCCGAAGCGCTCCATCAGGCGGGCGTCCAAATCGGCCGCCCACAGGGTGAAGCCGGAATCGAACAGGGGGTAGGACATCGCACTCTCCTCAACAGCCGGTGAAACTGGCGTCAGAGTGGCCCTCCTTCATGGCCTTTAGCGGACGCCTTCATGGCGCTTTCAAGGCACATCATAGGCCCGCCATCTTGAAGATTTGATGAAACCGCCACGCACAGGTTTCACCCAACCGTCACCCCCCGGTCACGGTACCGACATCGGCGGTCGCTATGGTCGGTGCATCCCCCCAGGACCAATCCCGAGGTCATCCATGCGTGAAGCCGTCGCCGCCCTGTCGCAAATTCCCCGCCTGTCCTGGCCCCGTCTGTCCTGGCCCCGTCTGGGGATCGCTCTGCCCGGCCGCCTGGGCGGACTGGACCGGCTGCCGATCGGGGCGCGGCTGGGCTTGCTGGCGGTGCTGGCGGCCTTGGTGGCGGCGGCGGTGGGCGGCACCTATTGGGCCGGCGAGCGCCATGTCGATGCCGCTCTGGTCCGCCAGGACGGCTATCGCCAGCTCAATGACCTGGCCGGCGACGTCCGCGCCCGCGCCGCCGCCTTGCAAAATCACCAGGAAGCCTTCCTGCGCGAGCTGAAGCCCGACCATGCCGCCGCCTTCGCCAAGGATTCCCAATTGATCGAGCAAGCTTTGGCGCTGATGAGCCAGCGTACCGCGACCGATGGCTTGGCGCCGGCGGTGGGCGAGCTGAAACAGGGCTTCGCGGCGCTGTCGGTCGGTTTCGCCAAGGTCGAAACGCTGACCCGCACCCTGGGTCTGACCGATTCCAGCGGTCTGAAGGGGCAGTTGGCCGATTCGGTCAAGGCGGTCGAGGACGAATTGCGGATGTGGCCCAATGCCGGCCCCTTGATGCCGACCATGCTGCATCTGCGCCTGGCCGAGAAGAACTTCATGCTGTACGGCGGCCAGGCCTATCTGGGCCAGCATCGCAAATACGCCGCCCAGTTCGATTTCGAGCTGGATGCCTCGGCCTTGCCGGCCTCGACGCGGGACGAGTTGCGCACGCTGATGAACCAGTACAGCGCCGACATGCAGGCCTTCGCCGAAATCGCCCTGGCCCAGGCCGCCGAGATCGAGGCGCTGCGGCGCCGCTTCCAGGCCTTGCAGCCGATCCTGCAATCGGTGTTCCTGAACGCCCGCGACGGCATGGCGGCGGCCATCACCGAGCAGGAAGGCCAGCGCGCCGGCACCACCCGGCTGGTGGCGATCATCGGTGTGGCGGCGGTTGGTTTGTTCGTGCTGGCGGTGCTGGTGCTGGCGCAAAGCGTCACCCGGCCGCTGAAGCAGATCGAACGGGCGATGAAGCGCCTGGCCGGCGGCGATCATCGGGTGGCGGTGCCGGGCATCGAGCGCAAGGACGAGATCGGCGACATGGCCAAGGCGGTGGCGGTGTTCAAGGACAATGCCGTCGCCATGGTGTCCTTGCGCGAGCAGCAAGACGAGGTGCGCCGCCAGGCCGAAGCCTCCGCCCGCGACCGCCAGCATGTGTTGGCCGACCAGTTCGAAGTGGCGGTCAAGTCGGTGGCCGACGGCGTCGGGACCCAGGCGGTGACCATCAAGGATATCGCCCAGCGCATGGCCCAGGGCGGCGGCGACGGGCAGGGCACGGGCTCGCTGGCGGTGGCCGAGGCGGCCGAGCGTTCGCGCCACAGCGTCGCCTCGGTGGCGCGAGCCACCGAGGAATTGGCGGCCAGCGTGGCTGCGATCCGCCAGCGCGCCGCGTCGTCGTCGGGCGTCGCCCGCGAGGCGGTCGAGGATCTGGGGCGCGCGACCCGCCAGGTGGAAGGCCTGGCCGGCCTGGCCAGCGACATCGACCGGGTGGTCGGGCTGATCGGCGACATCGCCCAACGCACCAACATGCTGGCCCTGAACGCCGCCATCGAGGCCCAGCGGGCGGGCGAATCCGGGCGCAGCTTCGCGGTGGTGGCCGGCGAGGTCAAGCAATTGGCGGTGCAGACTTCGGACGCCACCCGCGAGATCGCCGACCGCCTCAGCGCCATCCAGGCGGCCACCGGCGACACCGTGGCGGCCATCGGCGATGTCGGCGACACGGTGCGGCGGATGGACCAGATCGCCCGCGAGGTCGCCCAGGCGGCCGAACATCAGGCCGTGGTCACCGGCAAGATCGAGCGCTGCGTCGAGGAGGTGGCGGCCGAATCGCGCATCGTGTCCGACGGCGTGGTGACGGTGACCCGGTCGGCGGTGCGTTATTGCGGCTCGGCGGTGCGGGTGATCTGGGCGGCCGACGATCTGGCCCGGCCGGCGGCCGGCCTGCGCCATGAGGTCGATTCGTTCCTGCGGACCGTCAGGGCCGGCTGAACCAGATCGCCAATCCCAGCAAGATCACCGCCAGCGCCTGCGCCGCCACCCGCAGGTTCATCAGCCGGTTGGCGTGACGCAGGTACCACGGCCCACCCTTGGCGAAGCCCAGGATGCCGATGGCCAGGACCACCAGCACCGCGACCAGCGCGGCGCCGAGAAGAAGGGGCAGGGGCGGGGTCATGACAAGAAAATGGGGATGGTTCCGTCGGGAACCACCCCCATTTGGTCCATTTAGACCATCGAGCCGTTAATCTGGTTCAGTCCTTCTGCCGTCACCCCCGGACTTGATCCGGGGGTCCATGGATTGCCGGGTCAAGCCCGGCAATGACGATCAAGAAAAGCTGATCCGGATTTTATGCTCGCGGCTCTAGTCCAAGGCGTGTCGATCCCGCGGCATTTGAGGCCGCGGCCAAGGGCGCGGACGCTCCCGTTTAAGACGCCCCCAGATCAGTCCTGGCCTTGGCGATGGCTTGCTGCAGCACCTGTTCCTTCAGCAGGATGGTCGGCTCGTTGAACAAGACGTTCTTCATCCAGTCGAAAGCCAGTTGCAACAGCGCGTCGTCGCTGGCCTTGATCAGTTCCACCGCTTCCGGCGAGACCTCGTAGGATTCCAGGAACTTGGTTTCGAAAACGAAGCGGCGGAAGCTGTCGACGTCGGTGGTGGCCATGAAGAACATCTTCTTGAGCTGGGCCGTCGGCGCCTTGCCGCCCGGGCCGCCCATCACCTTCCACGACGCCATCTTCATCAAGATGTCGATCCAGCCGCGATTGATGCGCTCGTATTCCTCGACCTGCTGTTCGGTGCGGAACTCGCCGACATTCTGGGTCTTCGGCTGGCAATGGCCCTGGCAATGGTCTTCCTTGACCAGGAAGAAGAAGTCTTCCTTGCCCTCCATGTCCTTCATCTTCATCGACACCATGCCCAGCGGGTAATAGCGGCAGGTGGCGGGGCGGTGTTCATAGACCGAGCAGCCGTCGGGCGTCGAGAAGGCGCAAGCACCCCGGCCGTCGTCGCCCATCTTCAGCTTGGCCACCGGCAGGTCGGCCTTGGGATGGATGTCGGGCAGGGTGTAGGTCAGCAGGAACTCGGCCGGGCGAAGGCCCAGATGCTTGGACAGGCGCAGGATGCAATTGGGGGTCAGCGTGATGTCGGCGCCCTGGCAGCAGCGGTTCCAGCACGACACGCCCTTGTGGCAGCTGAAGCTGAAGGTGTCCTCGGCGGTCAGCTTGACCGGCTGGACCGGGAAGGCGGCATACATCTCGACCTGCTCGTCGCGGGAGGTGGCGGCCAGGCGGCTGGCCTCGATGTCCATCTCGTCGAGTTCGTCGTCTTCGGAGGTGCGGGGATGGTTGCTCATGGGGGGCGTTTCCCTGTTCGGATTCTTGATTTTGATTGGGGATGGTCTGGATTGCCGGGTCAAGCCCGGCAATGACGGAACGGTTTTGTTTCTCGTCATGCCCGGACTTGATCCGGGCATCCATGCACTTCAGACAAAGGGGGCGCCGGAAGCCCGGCGCCCCCCCGTCTCGTCAACGGTGAGCTTCAGGCCTCAGTGGCCCTGGCCCGCATAGTGCTTTTCCACCAGATCCTTGTGGGCGACCTTGCGCAGGCTCCACTCGCCGGTGGCCGGATCGATCTTCGAATTGACGAAGCACTTCCAGTTGGCTTCGTCCAGCTTCGGGAAGTCGGCCCGGTAGAAGAAGCCCGGATAACGGGTCTCTTCGCGGAACATGATGTGACGCAGGTGGGCTTCCGCCGCGACGATGCGGTGGTAGTTTTCCCAGGCGCGCATCAGCTCGTGCAGGTCCTTGGCGCGCATCTTCTGGCTGTCTTCCTTCAGCATGGTCAGAAGGTGCAGACCGGTTTCCAGCATCACCTTGTTGGTGGTGTAGTAGGTCGAGGTGCCGGCCACGTACTCGTCCATCAGCTTCTGCAGGCGCTGCTGCAGGTAACGCGGAAGGATGTAGTGCGGGTTGACGTCCTCGGCCGTGGTCTTGTCCTTGTGCTCGATATAGGTGCGGACCGGCTTGTAGATCTCTTCGGTGATGGCCTTGATGTCACCCTTCAACGACGGGCTGAAGCCCTTGTTGTCGCGGACGAACTTGACCATCGACTTGCCGCAGATGCGGCCTTCGGCATGCGAGCCCGACGAGAACTTGTGACCCGAGGCGCCCACGCCGTCGCCGGCGGTGAACAGACCCTTGACGGTGGTCATGCGGTTGTAGCCCCACTTCCACTCGTCCGGCGAGTTGATGTCTTCCGGACCCGACACCCAGATGCCGCAGCAGCCGGAATGCGAACCCAGCAGATAGGGCTCGGTCGGCATCAGTTCCGACATGTTCTGTTCGGGACGGATGTTCATGCCGGCCCACACGCCGGCCTGACCGATGCACATATCCAGGAAGTCTTCCCAGGCCTCGGCTTCGAGATGCTTGATCTCGGCCGGGGTCATGGTCTCGGCCAGCTTCTTCATGGCGGTGGGGGTGTCCATGAAGATCGGGCCGTTGCCGTCCTTCATTTCCTTCAGCATGGCGTGGTTACGCAGGCAGGTCGGAACCACGGTGGCCTTGTCGTAGGGCGCGAACTCGGCCAGCAGGGCGGCGTTCTTGACCACGTAATTCTCGCCGAAGGCGTTCAGGGCCTGCGACTTGAACAGCAGGAACCAGGCGCCGACCGGGCCGTAACCGTCCTTGAAGCGGGCCGGCACGAAGCGGTTTTCCATCATGGTCAGCTCGGCGCCGACTTCAGCGGCCATCGCATAGGTCGAACCGGCGTTCCACACCGGGTACCAGGTGCGGCCGTTGCCTTCGCCGGTCGAACGCGGACGGAACAGGTTCACGGCGCCGCCGCAAACGTCCATGATCGCATTGGCCTTGAAGACGTACAGCTTGTGCTCGCGCACCGAGAAGCCGACGGCACCGGCGATGCGGTTGGGCTCGTTCTCGTCCAAGAGCAGCTTCACGATGAAGCAGCGCTCGATGATGTTCTCGATGCCCAGGGCCTTCTTGGCGGCTTCGGCGACGATGGTCTTGTAGCCTTCGCCGTTGATCATGATCTGCCACTTGCCCGAACGGACCGGCTTGCCGCCGTCCTTCAGGGCGACGCCTTCCGAGCCCTTGTCCTTCCAGATCGGCAGGCCCCACTCTTCGAACAGGTGCACCGAATCGTCGACGTGACGGCCGACGTCATAGACCAGGTCGTCGCGGGTGATGCCCATCAGATCCGCCGACACCATGCGGCAGTAATCCTTGGGGTCGCGATCCGGGCCCAGATAGGTGTTGATGGCCGACAGACCCATCGCCACGGCGCCGGAGCGGTCCAGGGCGGCCTTGTCGACCAGGGTGATCTTGGCATCGGGGGCCCAGCGGCGAGCCTCGTAGGCGGCGCCGCAAGCGGCCATGCCGCCACCGATGATCAGGATGTCGGTGGTGATCTCGATGATCTCAGGATTGCCGAAAGTGTATTCGGTCATTGGAAACTTCCTTCCCTACGTGCGCTTGGCGTCAGATGGTCGTGAGCGTCTTGCCGACCTCGGTGAACAGCAGCGGGCTGTCCAGGTCGCTGGCTTCCGGCTTTCCACCATAGGGGTCGATCGAACCCACCGGGGTCGTGCGCACGGGGAACTTGAAGCGCTTCACTTCGCCGTCGCGGAACTTGATGGTCCACATGATCGCCGAGTCGGTGCGCATCGGGATGACGGCGCCGCCCATCGGCACGAAATCCTGGTAGGCGCGGACTTCGATGGCCTGCTGCGGGCAAGCCTTCACGCAGCACTGGCATTCCCAGCACTGGTCGGGTTCCTGGTTGAACGCCTTCATGCGGCTGGTATCCAGCTTCATCAGGTCGTTCGGGCAGATGTACATGCAGGCGGTGACCGAACCGCCCTTACAGCCGTCGCACTTATCGGTATGCACAAAAGTGGGCATCAAAACCTCCCGTGTTGCCTTTCGGCGGGTCTCCCTCCAAGCGGCGCGTCCGGTGACGGCCGCCGATCTCTGAGCCTTGGCCTCTTGTTCTCCGCGAGTGTACCCCCGGGGCGATGGGGATGGGGCGCGGGTCGGGCCATGCGGTTTTCCAGTCATATTCTGTATTTGACATATTTGCAATGTCTGACGTACCTATCCACGCAAGATGTTTACGTTGCACTTGGAACAATTATAATTTTCGAGTGTTAACAGGCGGATTCCATGGAAGAATCGAAAACAATGCTGCAATGCGGCAGTCCTGCCCCGACGGGTGGGGCGGTGGATTCGCCGGATTGCCGGGCGCTGACCGAGCGCCTGATCGCCTTCCGTGACGAGCGCGACTGGGCCCAGTTCCACACCGCCAAGAACCTGATGGTGTCGCTGGCCTTGGAAGCCGCCGAGCTGCTGGAGCTGGCGCAATGGAAGACCGACGGCCAGCTGGACGAGGCGCTGGCCGACCCGGCGCTCAAGGCCCGCCTGGCCGAGGAATGTGCCGATGTCTTCCTGTACCTGCTGCTGTTGTGCGAGCGCGCCGGCATCGATTTGCCGAGTGCCGCTGCCGCCAAGATCGATGCCAACGCCGCCAAGTACCCCGCCCATTTGGCCAGGGGAAGTGCTGCGAAATACACCGAATTGCCCGAAGTTAAGAAAATTCTTGTGGAATGATGTTCTAATTTAGGCGAACTTCAAGCGGCCGAACGAGAGCGAAAAATGCTCCGCATGGCACGAACAGGGAGAGAGGGAACATGTCCAAGCTGGTGCAGCCGCATGGCGGCGGCTCGTTGAAGCCGTTGCTGGTACCCGAAATCGAACGTCGCGACGAGTTGAAGCGGGCCGGTGCCTTGAAGAAGGTGCCGATGACCAGCCGCGAGACCAGTGACGTCATCATGCTGGCCATGGGCGCCTATACGCCGCTCGACGGCTTCATGGGCAAGGCCGACTGGGAAGGCGTGTGCTCGGGCATGAAGATGACCGACGGCCTGTTCTGGCCGATCCCGATCACCCTGTCGGCGACCAAGGAGCTGGCCGATTCCATCCAGGCCGACGAAGAGGTCGCGCTGGTCGATGCCGAAACCGGCGAGATCATGGCGGTGATGCAGGTCTCGGAGAAGTACGAGATCGACAAGGCGTTCGAGTGCCAGCACGTCTATCGCACCACCGATCCCGCCCATCCCGGCGTGCAGAAGGTGATGGCGCAAGGTCAGGTCAACCTGGCCGGCCGGGTGTCGTGCCTGTCGGAAGGCGAGTATCCCGAGAAGTACAAGGGCCTGTATCTGCGCCCGGCCGAAAGCCGCGCGGTGTTCGCCGAAAAGGGCTGGTCGAAGGTGGCCGCCTTCCAGACCCGCAACCCGATGCACCGCAGCCATGAGCATCTGGCCAAGATCGCCGTCGAGGTCACCGACGGCGTGTTCATCCATCAGGTCCTGGGCAAGCTGAAGGACGGCGACATTCCGGCCGAGACCCGCACCAAGGCCATCGGCGCGATGATCGACAATTACTTCGTGCCCGGCACGGTGATCCAGGCCGGCTATCCGATCGAGATGCGCTATGGCGGCCCGCGCGAGGCGCTGATCCATGCGCTGATCCGTCAGAATTTCGGCTGCTCGCACCTGATCGTCGGCCGCGACCATGCCGGCGTCGGCGATTATTACGGCCCGTTCGACGCCCAGCACATCTTCGACACCCTGTGGCCCGGCGCGCTGGAGACCCAGGCGTTGAAGATCGACATCACCTTCTTCTGCAAGAAGTGCTACGGCATGGCGACCGCCAAGACCTGCCCGCACGGCAAGGAGGATCAGGTCAACATTTCGGGCACCAAGCAGCGCGAGATGCTGTCGAAGGGTGAGCATATCCCGCCGGAATTCAGCCGCCCGGAAGTGGTGGCGATCCTGCGCGATTATTACGCCTCGTTGGGTAAGTAAGACAAAGGGGTGGCCGGTCCGGTTTCGCCGGGCCGGCCCAACGATCAAAGCGTTGCGCGCAAAAAACCGCGAAGTGGAGAGGGAAGCATGAGCGAGACGACGAGCCGCAGCCGCACCATCATGGTGGTCGGTGGCGGAATCGCCGGCATCACCGCCGCCGTCGAGGCGGCCGAAGCCGGACATGACGTGGTTCTGATCGAGAAAAGCCCCAGCCTGGGCGGCCGGGTCGCCCAGATGAACCGCTATTTCCCCAAGCTGTGCCATCCCACCTGCGGTCTGGAAATCAACTTCCAGCGCATCAAGAAGTCCAAGCGCATCAGCGTCTTCACCTTCTCGGAAGTGTCGGCGGTCAAGGGCGGGCCGGGCGGCTACACCGTCACCGTCAAGACCAGCCCGCGCCACGTCAAGGCCAACTGCACCGCCTGCGGCGATTGCGCCAAGGTGGCGACCTCGGATGTCTCGAATGCCTTCAATTACGGCATGGACAGCGTCAAGTCGGCCTATCTGCCGCATGTGATGGCCTTTCCGATGCGCTATGTGGTCGATCCGTCCGTGGTCGGCACGCCTGAGGGCGAGGCCATCAAGGCCGCCTGTCCGGTCGGCGCCGTCGATCTGGAGCAGAAGGACGAAAGCTTCGACCTGGAAGTCGGCGCGGTAGTGTGGGCGACCGGCTGGCGCCCCTATCCGGCCGCCAATCTGACCGCCTATCGCTGGACCGACATCGCCGACGTCATCACCAATGTCGAGATGGAGCGTCTGGCCAGTGTCGATGGCCCGACCAAGGGCAAGATCGTCCGGCCCAGCAATGGCGAGGCACCCAAGCGGGTGGCCCTGATCCAGTGCGCCGGCTCGCGCGATCTGAACCATCTGGCCTATTGCTCGCGCATTTGCTGCCTGGCTTCCATGAAGCACGCGGCTTACGTCCGCGAGCAGCTGGCCGACGCCACCGTCGACGTCTATTACATCGACCTGCGCGCCCACGATAAGCTGGAAAGCTTCTTGAACCGCCTGAAGCGCGACCCCCAGGTCAATTTCGTCAAGTCGAAGCCCGCCCGCATCGAGAAGTCGGAAGCCGGCGGTCCGGTGGTGTGCGGCGAGAACACCCTGACCCGCGAGGTCTATGCCGAGGCCTATGATCTGGTGGTGCTGGCCACCGGCATGCAGGCCTCGCTGGCGGCCGAGGGCCAGCCCAGCTTCGCCGCCGATTTCGACGATTACGGCTTCGTGTTCGCCGAGGGTGACTCGATTGCCGCCGGCGTGGCCTCGGGGCCGCTGGACGTGTCGATGTCGGTGCAGTCGGCCACCGCCGCCGCCTGCCGCGCCATCCGCGCCGTGACCGCCTGACGCCAGGGAGAAGAAAAATGAGCGAGAGGAAAACCGGCGTCTACCTGTGCAGCGGCTGCGGCATCGGTGAGGCTGTCAATGTCGGCGCCCTGGAAACGGTCGCCAAAAGCGAGTTCAAGCAAGAATCCAAGACCCATTCCTGCCTGTGCGGCGACGAAGGGGTGGGGATGATCAAGGCCGACATCGAGGCCGGCACCAACCAGGTAGTGGTCGCCGCCTGTTCGGCCCGCGTCATGACCGACCGCTTCGGCTTCGAGCCGATCCAGGTGGTTCGCGCCGATCTGCGCGAAAAGGTCATCTGGTCGCACCCGGCCGGCGACGAGGACACCCAGGCCCTGGCCGAGGATCATGTCCGCATGGCCCTGACCCAGGCCAGCAAGATCAAGGCCCCGGAACCGTGGATCGATGGCGATTTCTCGCAAGTCATCATGGTGCTGGGTGGCGGCGTCACCGGCCTGAATGCCGCGCTGCAGGCCGCTGGATTGGGCCACGACGTGCTGCTGGTGGAACGCGCCGACCAGTTGGGCGGCCATGCCCGCACGGCCTCCAAGCGCCTGCCGCACACGCCGCCTTACGACAAGCCCGAAGCCAACGACATCCAGGTGTTGCTGGATGCGGTGGCGGCCAACCCCAAGATCAAGGTGCGCCTGAACGCCCTGGTCACCCGCACGGCGGGTATGCCCGGCAAGTTCGCGGTGACCTTCGCCGACGGCACCATCGAGGATGTCGGCGCCATCATCGTCGCCACCGGTTGGCGTCCCTATGACGCCACCAAGCTGGGCCATCTGGGTTACGGCGCCAGCCCCGACGTGGTGACCAACACCGACATGGAAAAGATGCTGGCCGCCGGTCAGCTTGCCCGCAAGTCGGACGGCAAGGCGCCCAAGTCCATCGCCTTCGTCCAGTGCGCCGGCTCGCGCGATGCCGACCATCTGCCCTATTGCTCGTCGATCTGCTGCCAGACCTCGCTGAAGCAGGCGCTGGAAGTGCTGGAGTCCGATCCCAGCGCCAATATCTTCGTCATCTACGAGGAAATGCGCACCCCGGGCGTGGCGGAAGAGCTGTATCGCCAGGCCCAAAGCAAGGGCGTCATCTTCATCAAGGGCAAGGTCAAGGGTGTCGGCGCCGACCTGACCGTCACCGTGGCCGACGAGCTGGTGCAACAAGACGTGCCGCTGGCCGGCCTGGACATGGTGGTCCTGGCCACCGGCATGGTGCCCAACTCGACCAATCCCGATCAGGCGATGGTCGAATACGGCGCCGAGCAGCTGAACGGCGACGTCGATCCCGAGGCTCCGATCGCGGTGGCCGGCTATTGTGGCGAGGCCCCGGCTGCCCATGAAAAGCGCGCGCAGGCGGTGCCGGAAGGCGGTCCGCTGTTGAACCTGCAATACCGCCAGGGCCCGCATCTGCCGGTGCTGCATGACGGTTTCGCCGATTCGCACTATATCTGCTTCCCCTACGAGACCCGGCGGACCGGCATCTACACCGCCGGTCCGGTGCGGCGTCCGATGGATTGGGCCGAAGCCGCCGAGGATGCCGCCGGTGCGGTGCTGAAGGCGGTGCAGGCGGTGCGCTCGGCCGCCGCCGGTGCCGCCCTTCATCCGCGCGTCGGCGACCTGTCGTTCCCCAAGATCAACCTGAACGCCTGCACCAAGTGCCGTCGTTGCACGGTGGAATGCCCGTTCGGCGCCATCGACGAGGACGAGAAGGAATATCCCAACGTCAACCCCACGCGCTGCCGCCGCTGCGGTACCTGCATGGGGGCCTGCCCGGTGCGCACCATCAGCTTCGACAATTACTCGGTCGAGATGCTGTCCTCGATGATCAAGGCGGTGAAGGTCCCCGACGAGTTCTCGGGCAAGCCGCGCATCCTGATCATGGCCTGCGAGAACGACGCCGTTCCGGCGCTGGACCAGGCCGGCATCAAGCGCAATTCCTGGTCGTCGCATGTTCGCGTCGTGCCGGTGCGTTGCCTGGGCTCGGTCAGCCTGCTGAACATCTCGGATGCTTTGTCGGCGGGTTACGACGGCGTCATGCTGATGGGCTGCAAGCCCGGCGATGATTACCAGTGCCACTTCGTCAAGGGCTCGGCCATGGCCGCCGAACGTCTGTCGAAGGTGGGCGAGACCCTGAAGTCGATGATGCTGGAACCCGAGCGGGTGGTGCAGGCGGAAGCCTCGATCGCCGATTCCGACCGGTTGCCCAAGGTGATCGACGGCTTCGTCGAGACCATCATGAAAGTCGGCTTCAATCCGTTCAAGGGGTTCTAAGGCCATGAACGCCATGTCTCCCACGCCTTCCAAGGCCTATGACCTGAACTTCGCCCGCTGGGTCTATGAAAACGTCGATGGTGGCGACCGCATGGCCTTGTGCATGCAGTGCGGCACCTGCTCGGGCTCGTGCCCGATCGGCACCCAGATGGACCATGGTCCGCGCAAGCTGTTCATGATGATCCGCGCCGGCATGAAGGACGCGGTGCTCAGTTCGAACACCTTGTGGAACTGCGTGTCTTGCTACAATTGCGTGGTGCGCTGCCCGCGTCAGGTGCCGGTGACCTATATCCTGCACGACCTGGCCCATGTGGCGGTGCGTGAAGGCTATGCCCAGGCCCGTGAAAGCGACAATGCCCGCTTCGCCAAGGCCTTCTGGTGGTCGGCCGCCAAGTATGGCCGCACCGACGAACGCCTGGTCACCGCCAAGTATTATTTCAGCTTCGGCCTGGGCGAGGGCATCAAGCGCGGCATGGCCAACCAGAAGATCGCCTTAGGGATGGTCAAGACCAAGCGCATGCATCTGGGCATGCCGCACAAGGTCAAGAACACCGGCGAGTTGCACGCCATCCTGGCCAAGGCGGCCGAGATGGAAGCCAAGAAGCATGGCGCGAAGTGAGGATGATGCGATGACCACCAAGACCATGTCGTACTATCCCGGCTGCTCGTCGCAGGCGTCGGCCGTTCATCTCGACACCTCGCTGCGCGCCGTCATGGGCAAGCTGGGCGTCACGCTTCGCGAGGTCGAGGACTGGAATTGCTGCGGCGCCTCGGTCGGCCATGTCGATGGCGGCCATCTGGGCATGTATGCCCTGAACGGCCGCAATCTGGCCGCCGCCCAGGCGCAAGGGCCGGAAGACTTCGTCACGCCGTGCGCCGCCTGTTACCTGAACAGCCATTACCACAACGAGAAGATCCGCGGCGACGAGGCCCTGAAGGCCGAGGTCAACGAGGTGCTGGCCGCCGGCGGCAAGTCCTATGACGGCAGCCTGCATGTGCGTCACTCGTGCGAGGTGCTGGTCAACGATATCGGCATGGACGCCGTCAAGGCCCAGGTCACCAAGCCGCTGTCGGGGCTGAAGGTGGCCGGCTGGGTCGGTTGCCAGACCGTGCGCCCGTTCGCCAAGACCGAACGCGGCGGCAATTACGATGCCTATGACGATCCCAAGTTCCTGGACGACTTCATCAGCGCCTGCGGCGCCGACGCGGTGCCGTTCAAGGGCAAGACCAAGTGCTGCGGCGGCTCGGTCAGCGTCATGAGCCCCGACAAGACCCTGCACCTGATGAAGGACATTCTGGACGAGGTGAAGGAAACCGGCGCCGAGGTGGTGGTCACCCCTTGTCCGCTGTGCCAGACCAACCTGGAAATGTATCAGCCGATGATCAACGAGAAGTTCGGCACCGATTTCAATTTCCCGGTGATGTTTTATTCCCAGTTGATGGCGGTGGCGTTCGGTCTGGACGCCGAGAAGGATGCGGCCTTGCACCAGCACCTGATTCCGCCTCAACCAGTTCTTGCCCGGGCGAAGTAGTCACAGGGGGCTTTAGCCCGGGAACCTTGGGCCGCGCCTTCCATGGCGCGGCCCTATTTTCTTACGGAACGGATTTTCTGATAGGATCGGCGTCGGCAGGCAGGGGAGGCGTTCGATGAAGTCCGTCATCACATTGGCAATCGCGCTGGCATGCTGGGCTATGCCGGCGCTGGCCAAAGAGGTTCGGCCGATTCCGGCCGGCCTGGACCGGATCGAGCACATCGTCGTCATCTATCTGGAAAATCGCAGCTTCGACAATATGTACGGCCTGTTTCCGGGCGCTGCCGGGTTGGGCGATGCTTGGCGGGCTCCGGCCCAGCGAGACGCGGTTACCGGCAAGGAACTGGACGAATTGCCCCGGGTGGTCGATCCCCGGAAGAAGGCCCCTGACCTTCGCTTCCCCGCCGGTCTGCCCAACAAGCCGTGGCTGATTGACCAATACATCTCGCACGGCGACAAGTTTCCCGATCTGGTCCACGAATTCTATACCCACCAGCGCCAGATCAACGGGGGAGGCAACGACCTGTTCGCCTCGTTGTCCGACGCCAAGGCCTTGTCCATGGCCTATCACGACACGCGAGACACGCGCCTGTGGCGTCTGGCGTCGCAATACACCCTGGCCGACAATTTCTTCCAGGCCGCCTTTGGCGGCTCGTTCCTGAACCATATGTGGCTGGCCTGCGCCTGCACGCCGGTCTTCCCCGATGCCCCGGACTCCAACCGGATCCACCTGGACGACAAGGGAAACGTCACGCGGCGGGGAAACGTCACCTCGGACGGTTTCGCGGTGAACACCATCCAGCCGGTCGGCGGCCCCTTTGCGCCGGGAGCCGATCCGGCCACCTTGCTGCCGGTTCAGAATGCGCCGACCATCGGCGACCGATTGAGCGAGAAGGGCATTTCCTGGGCCTGGTATTCCGGGGGATGGGACGATGCCGAGCGGGGCCAGGCGCAAAGCGATTTCCAGTATCACCATCAGCCCTATGCCTATTTCGCCCCCTATCAGCGGGGCCATGCGGCGCGGGACCAGCATATCCGCGACGATTCCCGTCTTGGCGCCGATATCGCCAACAAGGCCTTGCCGCAAGTATTGTTCGTCAAGCCGCGCGGCCGGGACAATCAGCATCCCGGCTATGCCAATCTGGCCGACGCCGACCGTTATGCGGCCGAGTTGGTGGAACGCATCCAGGCCAGTCCCTACTGGGACAAATCGGTCATCATCATCACCTATGACGAGTTCGGCGGATTATACGACCATGTCGCCCCGCCCAAGGGCGACCGCTGGGGGCCGGGCTCGCGCATTCCGGCGCTGGTGATCTCGCCCTTTGCCAAGAAGGGCTTTGTCGATCATACCCAGTACGACACGACGTCGGTGCTGAAGACCATCGAAGCGCGCTTCAAGCTTGAGCCCCTGGGCAGCCGCGACAAGGCCGCCCAACCGATGTTCAACGCCCTCGACCTCGGTCGGTGATTTCGGCCAACCGGGCCAGTCCCGGGCCATCCAGCCTCCACGGCTGCCAGTCATCCAGCGGGCCGAACCCCAGCGCGCCATAGAAATCCTGCGCCGTCCGGTTCCATGTCAGCACATTGACATCCATCCGGCAGCAGCCGCGCGCCATGGCCAGTCTGGCCGCCTCGGCCAGCAGCTTGCGCCCGACCGAGCGGCCGCGCATGTCGGGATCGACGAACAGGTCGTGGACGATCAGGGTCGGCTGCCCGGCCCAGCTGGAATAGGACTCCAGCAGCACCGCGCCGCCGCAATTCCGCCCGTCCGCTTCCGCCAGCAGCACGGTGAAACGGGGCCGCTCGCCGAAGCCGTCGCGGCGGACTGCTTCCTCGGTCAGGGCCGGCGCCGTGGCGGCCTGTTCGAACTTCGCCAGCCGGTGGATCAAGGCGACGATGGTGCCGGCATCCTCGATGGTGGCGGGGCGGATGGTGATGTCGGTCATCGCCGCATCGCCAGCAGCAGGCCGGTGCCGATCAGGGCCGGCACCGCCGACACCGCGTAGGTCAGAAGATAGCTGCCCAGCCACCCATGCAGCGCGGCGAAGACCGGCGGGCCGAACAGCACGCCGCCATAGGTGAAGAACAAGGACGCCCCGGTGACGCGCGGGATTTGCGACGGCGGGGCCGAATGGGCCAGCTCGGCCAGGTAAATGCCGTTCCAGCCCAACGCGGCGGCGCCGAACGGCACCAGCAGGCCATAGACCAGGGCGGTCGGCCAATCGGGCGAGGCGAAGCCGGTGATGATGGCCAAGACGGCCGTGGCCGCACCCAGCCCGATCAGGGTGGGGATGCCGCCGAACACCCGGTCGGCCAGGGTGCCCAGGCTGATGCGGCCGACAACGCCGGCCACCTGCAGCGCCGACAGCAGCATGCCGGCCTGAACCAGGCTCCAATGCAGGTCGGTCACCAGCATGGTGACCATGAAGGTCGAGACCGACAATTGCACGGCGGCATAGGCAAAGCCGGTCAAGGACAGCAAGCGCAGCCGGGGCGTGCGCCAGATCAGCCCCAGCCCGTCGAGCGGGCGAGAGGTCAGGCCCGCCTTGGGGTCGCGGTCGCCGTCCCAGGCGGTGCGGCCCAGCCCCAGCAGGGCGACCAGGCCCGCGCATAACAGGCCGATCAGGATCATCGTCGCCGGCCAGCCGAAGGCCAGGGCCACCGGCGGTGCGATCAACCCGGCCAGGGTGCCGCCCAGCGGCACCCCGGTCTGCTTGATGGAAAACACCAGATTGCGATGGGCCGGATCGGTGGTCCGCGCCAACAGATGCGAGGCGGCCGGGTTGGTCATGCCGTAACCCAGCCCGATCAGGCCGGCCCCGGCCAGCACCAGGGCGATATGGCCCAGGGCGGTGCACACCGCGCCGCCCGCCACCAGGGAAAGAGCAACCTGGGTGGCCCGCGCCGCGCCCAGGCGGCGCACCGCATCGCCGCCCATCAGCGAGGTCAGCATGGCACAGCCATAGGCCAGGCTGACCCACCAGCCGATGCGTGATGCGGCCAGGCCAAGGTCGCGGGCGATTTCCGGCGCCATCGCCGCCGGCGACAACATGGCCAGCGACACCAGCGATTGGGCGGCGGTCATCGCCAGCAGGACGGGGACATAGGGCGGAATGGTCATGCCTGTTCATGCGCCACCTGGGCGGCTTGGGTCAACAGCCGCGCGTGCGGGGCGGGGTTGCGCGCGGCGTGAGGCGGGCTTAGGCTTTCGGCCATGAAGATCTTCGGCATCGCCGGCTGGAGCGGCTGCGGCAAGACCACCCTGGTCACCCGGTTGATCCCGCTGCTGACGGCTCGCGGTGTGCGGGTCGGCACGCTCAAACATTCGCACCACGACATCCGCCTGGGTAATTCCGAACAGGCGGCGCTGTTGGCGGCCGGCGCGGCCCAGTCCCTGGCGGCCGGGCCGGAACGCTTCGCCCTGGTCACCGAGCATCATGGCCACCCCGAACCGTCGCTGGCCGAACTGGTGGGGGCCTTCGCCGGAATAGACCTGCTGCTGGTGGAAGGCTTCAAGTTCTCGAACCACCCCAAGCTCGAAGTGTGGGACCCCGGTCTCGGCAAGCCGTTGCTGGCGGCCGGCGATGCATCGATCCTTGCCGTCGCCTGCGACCAGTCTCTTGACCATTTTTCCGGTCCGGTCTTTCGGCGCGACGCAGTAGACGCCATATGCCAGTGGGTGCTTGATTTCTGCGGCATGAAAATGGACCGCGGCATCACTGAGTAAATGTTGTAAAGTTTTGCTTCCAGCCATTTCCGAACAGCAATAGCAGCTCGATCAGGTTTGGAGCTCGTTCAGACGCCGTAGTCCATTGGGGAGAAAATCATTTGATTCTACCCCTTCGTATGAGGATGCCGTAGATACCATGGTATAGATGGCGACATGGCTTCGTCTTCGTCTGTTCAATGGCGTTCGAAAGTTGCGTTGCCAGATGTGGCTGGCTGTGCTTTAAATTCATGAAGAAAGTTGGGGGGCGCGGTTAAGCGTCTCGAATTCGGGGGCTGTCAAGGCATGAAGGTACTACTCGCAGACGATCACGCGCTGTTTCGCGACGGAGTCCGGCTGGTGCTGGAAAACCTGGTCGATGATCCGCTCGAGATCATCGAGGCGGCCGATTTCACTCAAGCCATCGCCGCCGTCAAGCTGGACCCGTCCATCGATGTCGGGCTGGTCGATCTGAACATGCCGGGAAGCGAGGGCGCCAACGGGATTGACGGGCTGCGCCGCGCCGCCCCGAATTTGCATCTGGTGGTGGTGTCGGGGTCGTCGGACCCGCGCGATGTCCGCCGGGCGTTCGATTCCGGTGCTCAGGGCTATATCGCCAAGGCGTCGTCCAGCAAGTCGATGGTCGAGGGCATTCGTTCGGTGCTGTCGGGCGAAACCTATCTCAGCCCCGGCATCGATGCGGCCAGTCTGGCCGCTGCGTCGCCGGGCGCTCAACCGGGCCGGGCCAAGGCCGGGCTGACGCCGCGTCAGCGCGACGTGCTGGCGATGGTCAGCCAGGGCAAGAGCAACAAGGAAATCGCGCGCGACCTCAATCTGGCGGAGATCACCGTCAAGCTGCACGTCACCGCCATCCTGCGGGCCTTGGGGGTGGAGAACCGCACCCAGGCCGCCATCCTGGCCGGCAAGATCGAATACTGATCGGCTGGCAGGAGCGGATTTCCCGCTCGTCACCTTCGGACTTGGTCCATCGCTGTCCGGTTCCAGCCCACTTCTGCCCGCTTTAGGCCATCGAGCCTTTAATCTGGTTCATACCCTCTGCCGTCACCCCCGGACTTGATCCACGGCTGTCCGGTTCAATTATCGCGGTACCATCCACAGCCCTCGTCGTCATGGCCGGGTCAAGCCC
>NZ_CACVCE010000003.1:0-132259 GCF_902729445.1 Magnetospirillum sp. LM-5
GGGTCAAGCCCGGCCATGACGGCGAGGGGTGTGGATGGTGCCGCGAAAATTTAACCGGACAGCCTTGGATATAGATCGGCAATCCATCGGCAAGGGCAGGAACGTAAGACACAGATGAAAATTTCCAATTCAACTGTGTTTATCTGTGTTCATCTGTGTCTGGGATCTCTGTCGTCACCAGTTCTCGGCAGAATGTCGATCCCACCTAGTGCGGTGGCCTGCTCATCCCAGAAACTCGCATGCGAATTTCTGGGGCAGGACACTAGACATTGATGATGTCGCGGGCCTGTTCGAACAGCACGCTATGGCGGCGGCCCCAGGTGGCGATTTCCTCGAATTTTTCCGCGCTCAGGCCGAATGTGTGGGCGTAGCGGCGCAGGATTTCCAGCTCGTCATCGTGGATTTGGCGGTCGGCGAAGGCGACGGCGAACAATTGCAGCATCACCGCCACCCGCGACTGATCGGTGTCGAACACCGCCAGATCGGGGGCAATGGCCAGGTCCTCGCGTGAGACTTTTCCGCGCAGACCCATCAGCAGTTCGATGTCGTCCAGGATTTCATGCTCGGTTTCGCGAACCCTGTGGTCGGCGACGATCATGCGGTAGCACATCTTGCAGGCGGCGATGCGCTGCTCGAGCGAGAATTCCTTGGTGAACATGCTTTTCTCTCCCCCCGATCGATTGCGAAACCATGTCGGAAGGCCTAAACTTTCCGCAATCGCCAATATCCCCGCAAGCGGAGACGCCATTATGCGCCAAGAGCTCCAGGAGATCAAAGTTCACATCTACGAAGATGGCAGCATCAGCGAGTCTGAATTGCGCTTGTTGCGGGGTTTGTTTGCCGGTGGCTTCGGCGAGGAGGAGGCGGCATTGCTGCTGGACCTCAACAATGTGCTGTCGGACGAGGATTTGCCCGCGGCCTTCGCCGATTTGTTCGTCGAGATGCTGGCCGGCTACGTGGTGGTGGACAGTGCCGTCGATGCCGCCCGGTGGGAATGGATGCGCTCGACCATGTTGAACGACAACCAGATCGACGCCATCGAGCTGCGCCTGCTGGGCGAGATCGCAGGGCGGGCCAAGGCCGTGCCGGAATCGTTGGCGCAATATCTGAAATAAATCAGATCGCGTCGATGACGCGCCTGGCGCTGTCCAGGCTGACAACTTCGCCGCCCTCGTTGGCCAGGGCGGCGGCTTCGATGACCAGGTCGGTGTGTTGACGGCCCCAGCGGTCCATGCGGTCCAGCGTCGCATCGTCGAAGCCGAGCAGACGGCCGTAATCCACAAGCTTGACCCGCTCGGACTGATGGAAGTCGGCGTCGGAATGGGCGATGGCGTAAAGCTTCAGCATGGTGCCGACGCGGGCCTCGCGGGTGTCCAGAAGCGACAAATCGGGCTGGGTCCGCATCTCTTCGTCGGACAGCAGGTCCTCGACACCCAATTCGTTCTCCAGCGCGTTCAGCAGCTCGCTTTCCTCGGGCCTGATCTTGTAGTCGGCGACCATGATCCGGTAGGCGAGGACGATCAGAAGCTTTTTCTGATGCAAATTCAGCGACTTGGCGAACATCGGGGACGCACTTCCTGGGTTAGCGAAGCGGAACCGCCTCGAACAGCGGCGGACGGGAATCGGCGGGACGGTGGGCCCAATCGTTCAATGCACTCATGGTGATGGACGGCAGCAGGAACGCCTTGATCAGCCGCTTGAGCAGCGCGTGTTCGTCGGGGTGCTCGTATCCGTCGGCCAGGGCGACCTGGTAAAGCTCGGCCAACAGGGCGACGCGCGAGCGGCTGTCGGGGAACAGGGCGATGTCCGGTTCGGCGAAATATTCGGCCGGGGCGATCTTGCCCTCGACCCCAAGGTGCTTTTCCAGCCAATCGACGCGGCGGATCTCGGCCTGCACCGCCTTATGGTCGGCGACCATCATGTGGAACGCGAAGATGGCGATGGCCTTGCACTGGTCGAGGGTCAGGTCGGTTGGTGTCATGCTCTCGCCTCCAGTCCCGGTGCGGTGCCTCTCCCGGACCTCGGCATGCCGGAAGTCAGGAGCAGGATAATAGGGAATTTCTCGTACTGTGCCCTGGACGAACGGTCAGGCAAAGCGGATTTATCCGCTCCGGACGCCCGAATACCAAAGTCATACCAACGGGAAAGCCTTCAAAAGCGCCAGTTTCTGCTTCTGCTCCTCTGTCGGGGGCTGGTCGGCCTTGGCGGCGTTGCAGGCGTGGCAGGCGGCGACCTCGTTGCTCCAATCGGCAGCGCCGCCGGCCGAGCGCGGCACCACATGCTCGATGGTGGCCGCGCAGGCTCGTTTGCGGTGGCGGACGCGTTGGGTCATGGGCTCGGGCATCGGCCGGCCGCAAAAAAAGCAGTTTCCGTGCTGTTCTTCCCACAGGCGCTGGCATCGGGCGCGCCGCCAGGCGGGCAGGTCGGTCATGGCCGGTCATCCGGTCGGCGGCTGGGCTTGCCAAGGACGAACCAGGCGCCATAGGCCACCGTCCCCCCCATCAAGGCGGCGGCGTACCACGGCGCCGCCGAGAAGAAGGTTACCCAGATCAGGCCGGCGCTCATGCCGGCCACCGCCAGCAGCTTGGCGCGGATCGGGATGACCCGGTGGCGCTCCCAATCCTGCAGCAGCGGGCCGAACCATCGATGGGTCAGCAGCCAATGGTGAAAGCGGGGCGACGAGCGGGCGAAGGCCCACAAGGCCAGCAGCAGGAAGGGCGTGGTCGGCAGCACCGGCAGGAAGATGCCCGCCACGCCCAGCCCCACGCACAGCCAGCCGGCGGCGATCAGCAGGGGGCGAAGCAGGAAGGCGGCGTGCGGCATCGCAGAACTCTAAGCGATCGGTGGCGATTGACAAGAGTGGTCAGGCTTTGCAACTGTCAACGCCGGTTGTCGATGGGGGGCGCATGGACCTTTTTCAACTGATGGCGAAGGATGAGGATCTCAAGGCCAAGGCCTTCGAGCGGCTGAAGGGGATCGTCGCCCTGTACGATGCCGATGACGATGCCCAGCAAGACGAGGCGATGACGCGCGCCATCAATTTCTGCGGCATGGAATGGGACGGCTATCGTCCGGGGATCGAGGCGCTGATCGCCCATCTCGAGCCCAAGCCGGCCGAGGCGGCGCTGGTCGCCCGCCTGCGCGAGGAAGCCGCCCAGCCCGGCGCGATGATCCAGGCCGCGCGCGAGGCCCGTGCGGCGGCCAAGCGCCTGCCGCCGGAATGCGAGGTCGTCGTCGCCCGCTACGGCAGTCTGGAAGCCGCCTTGGGGCCGACCCCGTGGGAACAGGTGTTCATCGATTCGGCCAAGCCTTTGGCCAAGGATGCGGGTCCCCATGCGCCGATCCTGGGCTGGAACGACCTGCAAAGCCCGGTCTGCGCGGCGATCCAGAAGGCGCTGTCGAGCGAATGCCCGCTTCCGGAAACCATCGCGGATTCCCGCGCCGAGGTGCTGACCTGGGAAGACCGGGCGCGCGAACTGGCCATCCTGGCGACCATATCCGAGGGCGCGGCCTTGCCGACCGCCTGCCTGGCCCGGATGGGGATCGCCCTGGCCTTCTGGCGATCCGAGCTGCCGGTCTGCAACCAGGCCGATTTCGAGGCCCGGCTGGATTACTGGACCAACCGCGGCGGCGACATTTCGGGCTATGCGGTGCTGGCCCGCGATTTCCACCGCCTGGCCGAGCAAGGCGGCATCAAGCCCGGCGGAGCCGAAACCACCAAGGATCGCTGCCGCCGTCTGAAGGCGGCCAATCCCGGCTGGTCGCTGGCCCGCATCGCCCAGGAAGTGGGAATCTCGCGCCAGGCCGTGCATAAGCATCTTAAGGCGTTGTGAGCCGGCTGGATTGGGTTATCCTTCGCCGAATATGTCAATTCGGGGACATCGTGCCATGCGCCTGATCGCTTTTTTCGCCGCCCTGGGGATCACCTTCGCCGCGCTGCCGGCCCACGCCCAGCTGCTGGACGTGCTGACCGCGCCCAAGACCTTGATCGACCGCGCCATCGAGGCGCGCTCGGCCGGTGACATCGCCAAGGACAACCAGATCGTCCTCAAGGTCAACGGCATCATGGGCAAGATGGGCACCGTCAAGGCCTCGACCGAAATTTATGAACAGCGCCTGCTGATCACCGGCATCTTCGACGACAAGGCGCTGTACGACCGCTTCCAAAAGGACGTGAAGGCGGTCGAGGGCGTCAAGAAGCTGTACTGGCACGTCACCTATCTGGCCGCCAACGACCCCAAGCGCAAGCAATTGCTGGACTGGGGCGACACCACCGTCCTGGCCGCCAAGGCGCAAGGACGGCTGGTCGGCACCGCCGGTGTCGCCGACGTCAATTTCCGCACCACCGCCGATCCCTATGGCACCGTCTATCTGCTGGGCCGCGCCCGCTCGGGCGAAGAGGGCAAGAAGGCCCTGGCCCGCGCCCAGGACGGTACCGGCGTCAAGAAGGTGATGAATTACGTCGAGGTTCGTCCCTGATCTTTTGATCGCTTGCGGCGGGGCATTGCCGGCTCCATAATTCGGCATCGTTTTGCCGAATTAGGATGGTCCGATGTCTCGCCCCCCAGGTCCCGGCGCCGCCCCGAACCACGGGGCGTTCGTCGCCCTGATGCCGGCCCTGTTCGTGCTGTTGTGGAGCACCGGCTTCATCGGCGCCAAGTTCGGCCTGCCTTACGCCGAGCCCTTGACCTTCCTGTCCATTCGCTTCGTCCTGGTCATCGCCCTGTTGGGTGCGGTGGCGCTTGTCACGCGGGCGCCGTGGCCGTCCGACCCCCGGCTGGCCGGCCATATCGCTTTGTCGGGCATCCTGGTCCATGCGGCGTATCTGGGCGGCGTGTTCCTGTCGATCCATCGCGGCCTGCCGTCGGGGATATCCGCTTTGATCGTTGGCTTGCAGCCGTTGCTGACCGCCTCGGTGGCCGGGCGCATGCTGGGCGAGCGGGTGAGCATCCGCCAATGGGGCGGTTTGATTCTGGGCCTGGCCGGCGTCGCTTTGGTGCTATCGACCCGGGTGTCGGGCGCGGCCCTGGACGGGTTCGGCTGGGACGCCATCGCCGCCGCCCTGGTCGCCCTGCTGGGCATTACCGCCGGCACCTTGTACCAGAAGCGGTTCTGCACCGGCATGGATCTGCGCAGCGGCGCGGTGATCCAGTATTGCGGCGCGCTGGCGGTGATCGGCCTGGGTGCCGTCGCCACCGAGACCATGCAGGTGCAATGGACCCAAAGCTTCGTCCTGGCCCTGGGCTGGCTGGTGCTGGTGCTGTCGGTCGGCGCGATCTCGCTGTTGATGGCGCTGATCCGCATGGGCGAGGCGGCCCGCGTCGCCAGCCTGTTCTATCTGGTGCCGCCGGTGACCGCCGTGCTGGCCTGGGCGCTGTTCGACGAACAATTGGGACTGGTCGGCTTGCTGGGCATGGGCTTGGCGGTGGCAGGCGTCGCCCTGGTCATCCGGCGTTGACCGGGTAGCCAATCGCGCCTTCGCCGCTTATAGTGCAGGCCATGCGCACGTCCCTACCTCATGTGGTGTCGAAAGGTCTGTCGGCCCTGTTGGTGCCGCTGGTGCTGGCCGCCTGCGATCCCACCTGGCAGGGGCGTGCCCCGGTCAGCCGGCCGGTCGCCGGCCACAGCGGCTGCGGCGCGGCCATCACCGTGCAGCCGGGCGAGACGGTCTATTCCATCTCGCGCCGCTGCAACGTCTCGGTGCGGGAATTGATCGAGGCGAACCAATTGCAGGCGCCCTATGGCCTGGCGGCCGGCATGGTACTAAGGATGCCGGGCGGCAGCGGCGAGTATGTCGTGCAGCGCGGCGATACCTTGTTGGTGGTGGCGCGCCGCCTCAAGGTCGATTTCCAGACCCTGGCCCGCATCAACAACAAGAGTGCGCCCCACACCATCTATGTCGGCGAGAAGCTGAAGGTGCCCGGCGCCTATGGCCAACAGGTGGCGGTCGCCGCGCCCACCCAGGGCCGCAGCGGCAACGAGACCGTGGTGGTCACCTCACCCAACGCGGCCGGCGGGCAGGGCAGGGCATCGAAGAGTTCGACCCAGATCGCCTCGACCCTGCCGGCCCCGGCGCCGGCCCCGGCTGAAGCGCCCGCTCCGGCAAGCCCGCAGCGCCATCCGGCCTTCCAGCCGCAGCAGCCGCTGCCCCAGACGCCGCCGCCCATGGCCGGGCGCGGTTTCATCTGGCCGGTTCGCGGTGAGGTCCTCAGTGAGTTCGGCCCCATCGCCAAGGGCCAGAACAATGACGGCATCAATATCGCCGCGCCGCGCGGCACCCCCATCAAGGCGGTGGAAAACGGCGTGGTCGCCTATGTCGGCAATGAATTGAAGGGCTTCGGCAATCTGGTCCTGGTCAAGCATGCCGACGGCTGGATCAGCGCCTATGCCCATGCCGACCAGCTGATGGTCAGGAAGGGCGATCAGGTGCGGCGCGGCCAGCCCATCGCCTCGGTGGGCTCCAGCGGTTCGGTGTCGTCGCCGCAATTGCATTTCGAGCTCAGGCGCGGCACCGAGGCGGTCAACCCCGCCGACCATTTGCGCGGCGACGCTTGACCAACGGCAAGGGCAGGTGGGCTGACGCTTGCTTTCATGGCGCCAAATCACCGAAAGGGCCGCCATGTTCCGTTTCGTCGACGTCGCCCCCCGGGTCGATCCATCCAATGCCTTGCTGATCGGCATCGCCGTGGTCATCGGCGGTGCCGTGCTGTTCGGGGTGATGATCTGGTTGGCGAGACGCCTCGCTATGTCAAAGGACAGCCCAAACGGCCGGCCAGGTCCTGGATGAACTGCCAGGCGACGCGGCCCGAGCGCGAGCCGCGCGTCACCGCCCATTCGTTGGCGGCGCGGCGCAAGTCGTCGGTCTCGATCGGCAGGCCGTAGCGGGCGACATAGCCCTCGACGATCTCGAAGAAGGTGTCCTGGCCGACATGATGGAAGCCCAGCCACAAACCGAAGCGGTCGGACAGCGAGACCTTTTCCTCGACCGCTTCGCCCGGATTGATGGCGGTCGAGCGTTCGTTGTCGATCATGTCGCGGGCCATCAGGTGGCGGCGGTTCGAGGTGGCGTAGAACACCACATTGGTCGGCCGGCCCTCGATACCGCCTTCCAGCACCGCCTTCAGCGATTTGTAGGCCTCGTCCTGGCCCTCGAACGACAGATCGTCGCAGAACAGGATGGCGCGCCTCCCACCGCTTTTCAGCAAGCGCAACAGGCGGGGCAGGCTGGGGGTGTCCTCGCGGTGGATTTCCACCAGGATCAGCCGGCCCGGGCTTTCCTGGTTGATCGTGGCGTGCACCGCCTTGACCAGCGAGCTTTTGCCGGTGCCGCGCGCGCCCCACAGCAGGGCGTTGTTGGCCGGCAAGCCATCGGCGAAGCGCCGCGTGTTTTCCAGCAGCTGGGCGCGCTGGTACTCGATGCCCTTCAGCAGGCCGATGTCAACCCGGTTGACATCGGGAACCGGCTCGAGCTGGTCGGGGTCGGCATGCCAGACGAAGGCGTCGGCGGCATGCATGTCGATGGCGGCCGGCTTGGGCGGCGCCAGGCGCTCGAGCGCGTCGGCGATGCGGGCCAGCAGGGTGCGGGTTTCTTGGTCCATGGACCGAAGCCTATTGCGTCGGGATTGCCGCCGCAAGCCGGGAGTTAGAGTTTGCATCGGCCGGAAGGGCCGCTATATTCCGGTCACTTCGCCGATTCGCCCAAGGAGCGCGCCCGATGTTCGTTTCCCCCGCTTTTGCCCAGGCCGCCGGTAATGCCGGTGGGATCGCCGGTGGGCTGGAATCCTTCCTGCCGTTGATCCTGATCTTCGTGGTGTTCTATTTCCTGCTGATCCGGCCGCAGCAGAAGCGCGCCAAGCAGCACAAGGAAATGCTGAGCCAACTGCGCCGCGGCGACCGCGTCGTGACCGGTTCGGGCATCTACGGCACCGTCTCGAAGGTCATCAGCGAGACGGAAGTGGTGGTCGAGATCGCCGAGGGCGTCAAGGTCCGCATGGCCCGCCCGGCCATCCAGGAAATCCTGTCCAAGACCGAGCCGGTGGCCGCCACCAAGGACGAGGCCAAGGACGAGCCGGCCGAGCCGGCCGCCGACAAGTAATCTTTTCCAACAGGATTTGGGTCCGACATGCTCCAGTTTCCCAAATGGAAGATCATGATGGTACTGATGGTCAGCCTGTTCGGGCTGGTCTGGTCGGCACCCAACCTGTTGTCCCGCGACGTGACCGACCGGCTGCCCACCTGGCTGCAGCCGGTCAGCCTGGGGCTTGACCTGCAGGGCGGCTCGTACCTGCTGCTCGAAGTCGACACCGCCTATGTGGTGCGCGAGATGCAGGCCAATCTGGTCGAGGCCCTGCGCGTCACGCTGCGCAAGGAAAAGGCCAAATATTCCGATCTGGGCGCCATGGGCCGCGATGCGGTCAAGGTCCGCCTGCTGGAGGCGGCCGACCGCGAGCGTCTGCGCCCCGAATTGCGCAAGCTGGAACCCGAGGCGGAAATCACCACCGCCGAGGACGGCCTGGTCACCTTCAAATATCCCGAGCCGGTGATGAACAAGCGCATCCGCGCCGCCATCGGCCAGTCCATCGAGATCGTGCGTCGCCGCGTCGACGAACTGGGCACGCGCGAGCCGTCGATCCAGCATCAGGGCATCGACCGCATCGTCGTCCAGCTGCCCGGCGTGAAGGATCCCGACCGCATCAAGGCGCTGTTGGGCAAGACGGCCAAGCTGACCTTCCACATGGTCGATGATTCGGTCACTCTGGAAGAGGCCGGCCGCGGCCGGGTGCCGCCCGGCTCGATGCTGCTGAACTCGGCCGAGCAGGAGCGGGGCCTTCCCGCCCAGTATGTGGTCAAGAAGCGCGTCGAGGTCGGCGGCGACCAGTTGGTCGATGCCCAGCCGACCTTCGCCAATGGCCAGCCGGTGGTGTCGTTCCGCTTCTCGGTGGCCGGCGGCAAGAAGTTCGGCGACACCACGCGTGAGAATTCCGGCAAGTTCCTGGCCATCGTGCTGGACGACAAGGTCATCTCGGCGCCGCGCATCAACGAGCCCATCACCGGCGGCTCGGGCCAGATTTCCGGCAGCTTCACCGTCCGCCAGGCCCAGGATCTGTCGCTGCTGCTTCGGGCCGGCGCGCTGCCTGCGCCGTTGCAGGTGCTGGAAGAACGCACCGTCGGTCCCGATCTGGGCGCCGATTCCATCAAGGCCGGCGCCATCGCCAGCCTGTTGGGCATCGTCTTGGTGGTCATCTTCATGGCGGTGATCTATGGCGTGCTGGGCCTGATGGCCAATGTCGCCCTGGTGCTGAACCTGTTGCTGCTGACCGCGCTTTTGTCGGTGCTGGGCGCCACCCTGACGCTGCCCGGCATCGCCGGCATCGTGCTGACCATGGGCATGGCGGTCGATGCCAACGTGCTGATCTATGAACGCATCCGCGAGGAGCATCGCCTGGGGCGCGGCATCATCGGCTCGGTCCAGGCCGGGTTCGAGCGCGCCTTCGGCACCATCCTCGACGCCAACCTGACCACCCTGGTCGCCGCTGCCTTGCTGTTCCAGTTCGGTTCCGGCCCGATCAAGGGCTTCGCCGTCACCCTGACGCTGGGTCTGATCTCGTCGATGTTCACCGCCATCATGGTGACCCGCCTGTTGGTGTCGCTGTGGATCAAGTGGCGCCGCCCCAAGACCTTGCCGCTTTAAGGGACCGACCATGAGCAGCTTCTACGCCCGCCTGATCGCCCGCACGCCGAAATTCGATTTCGTCGGCAAGCGCATCTTCGCCTTCATCGTCACCGGCTGCATCGTCGCCGGTACCTTCGCCTCGATCGCCGTCAAGGGCTTCAATTTCGGCATCGACTTCGCCGGCGGTCTGCTGATCGAGGTGCAAACCACCGACGGGCCGGCCAAGATCGGCCCGATGCGCGACATCCTGGGCGGTTTGGGCCTGGGCGAGGTGTCGTTGCAGGAATTCGGCGCCACCGGCCGCGACGTGATGATCCGCGTCCAGCGCCAAGAGGGCGACGAAAAGGCCCAATTGGCCGCGCTGGCCAAGGTGAAGGAGGCCTTGGGCGCCGGCTACGATTATCGCCGCGTCGAAATCGTCGGCCCCAAGGTCGGCGAGGAGCTAAAACAGGACGGTGTCCTGGCGGTCGGGCTGGCGGTGCTGGCCATCGCCGCCTATGTGTGGTTCCGCTTCGAATGGCAATTCGGCGCGGGCGCGCTGATCGCCACCTTCCACGACGTCATCGCCACCTTCGGGCTGTTCTCGGTGACCGGGCTGGAATTCAATCTGACCAGCGTCGCCGCCATCTTGACCATCGCCGGCTATTCCATCAACGACACCGTGGTCATCTATGACCGCGTGCGCGAAAACCTGCGCAAATACAAGGCGATGCCGGTCTACGACCTGTTGAACCTGGCGGTCAACGAGACCCTGGCCCGCACCTTCCTGACGGTGGCCACGGTGTTCATCACCGTCCTCGCCCTGCTGGTGTTCGGCGGCGAGGTGCTGCACGGCTTTTCGGTGGCCATGCTGTGGGGCCTGATCGTCGGCACCTATTCGTCGGTGTTCGTGGCCCTGCCGGTGCTGATCTATTTCAACCTGCGTTCGGGCGCCGACCGCGAGGACGAGGAGCAGGGCACCGAAGCGCTGCCCTGAGGCCTGCCCATGGACATCACGCCCGTCGTCGGCAAGGAATTCCAGCTGATCAACGGCTATGGCGACGGCGGCTTCACCGTTGCCGGCACGCGCCATGAAGGGTCGGTGCTGATCCTTGCCACCCAAACGCTTGCCTGGTCACCCCGATCCTTGGACGAGGTGATTCCGGAAAGCCTGGCCGAGTTGTTTCAAGCCGGCCCGCGCCCCACTGTCCTGCTGCTGGGCTGCGGCAAGGGCATGCGCCCGGTGCCCAAGCCCCTGCGCGATGCCTGCCGGCCGCTGGGGATCGTGGTCGAGCCGATGGACACCGGGGCGGCGTGTCGCACCTTCAACGTCCTGCTGACCGAGGGCCGCGACGTCGCCGCCGCGCTGATCGCGGTCTGATCGATCCCAGCCGAGCCTGGACAAAAAAAGGGGCCCCGAGGGGCCCCTTTTCATGGCTGATCAGCACCCTTACTGGGCGATGACGCTGACCGCGCGGCGGTTCTTCGACCACGAGGCCTCGCTGGAGCCGATGGCTTCCGGGCGTTCCTTGCCGTAGGTCGAGGTGGTCAGGCGGTTCGAGCTGACGCCCTGGGCCAGCATGTATTCCTTGGCGGCCTGGGCGCGACGGTCGCCCAGGGCCAGGTTGTACTCGCGGGTGCCGCGTTCGTCGGCATGGCCCTCGATGCGCAGCATCACGGTCGGATAGCGGCGCAGGAAGGCGACCTGACGGTCCAGGGTGCCCTTGGACTCGGCCGACAGGCTGGTGCTGTCGGTGCCGAAATAGACGCGGTCGCCGACCGAGGTCTGGAATTCGCGCTGCATCTGAGCCAGGCGCTCGGCCTCGCTCATCGAGGCGGGCGCCATCGGGCGGGCCGGCTGGGCGGCCATCGAACCGGAACCGGTGGCACCGCCGGTCTGCTGCGCTTGATCCGAGCAGGCCGACACGGCCATCAGCGCGGTGAGGGCGGTGAACGAAACGAGGAAGCGACGCATGAGCTTAGTCCCCTATGGGTAGTGTGATCCAAGGCAGGATGCTGCCGGACAAAAATGGCGAAAATAAGAGGCGGCCCGCCTCTTAATGGAGGGGGCCGCCCGGTATTAGCACTAAATCTGCGATCAGCCCAGATTCTTCTCGACGAAGGACCAATCGACCAGATGGTCCAGGAAGGCCTGGACGAAATCGGCGCGGCGGTTCTGGAAGTCGATGTAATAGGCGTGTTCCCACACGTCAACGGTCAACAGCGCGGTCTGGCCATGGGCCATCGGCAGGTCGGCGTTGGCGGTCTTGGTGATCTTCAGCTTGCCGCCGTCCAGAACCAGCCACGCCCAGCCCGAGCCGAACTGGGTCAGGGCGGCGTTCTTGAATTCCTCGGCGAACTTTTCGTAGGAGCCGAAATCGGCCTCGATCTTGGCGCCGATCTTGCCCGACGGCTTGCCGCCGCCGCCCTTCTTCATGCAATTCCAGAAGAAGGTGTGGTTCCACACCTGGGCCGAATTGTTGAACAGGCCCTGCTTGGCCGGCAGATCCTTGGCGGCGATCATGATGATCTCGTCCAGCGACTTGGTCGCCAGGTCGGTGTCCTTGATCAGGCCGTTCAGGTTGACGACATAGGTGTTGTGGTGCTTGCCGTGGTGGAATTCCAGCGTACGAGCCGAGATGTGCGGCTCTAGCGCGCTCTTGTCGTAGGGCAGCTGGGGAAGCTCGAAAGCCATAATTCGCCTCTTACAGTTAGGTTGTGGAAGAAATTGGAAAAGCTCTAAATCTGCTCGACAACATAGGGTGGTCGGGCCGTTTTGTGAAGCCCCCAAACTTTAGCACGGGAAGAGAAGATCGTCTTGTCCCACCGCAAGGCGTGCCGCCGCCAGGCCTGATTCCACCGCCGCCTCGATGGTGCACGGCCAGGCCGAGGCCAGCCAGTCGCCGGCCAGGAAACAATGCGGCCACGGCGTGCGCGGGCCGGGGCGGGCGGCGATGGTGGGCGGCGCATGGTCCAAGGTGGCGCGGCGCTCGAAGATCAGGCGGTGCGGCGGCAGGTGCGGACCCAGGCCGCACAGGGGCGCGATCTCGGCCCAGATCATTGCCGGATCGGGGCGGGTGGGGCAGGCCGACAGGGTGGCGCTGAGCATGTCGCCGCGCACCGCCAGCCACTGGACCTGGCCGCCGGTGAGTGCCAGGAACGGCAGGCCGCCGGGCAGGGCGACCGGGCCGGGCAGGCGGAAATGCAGGTTGGCGATGGCTTGGGCCGGCAGGTCGGGCAAGGTCGGGATCAGGCGCCGCGCTCCATCGGGGGGCAGCGCCAGAATGATTCGGTCGGCCGGTGCCAGGGCCATTGGTTCGTCGCCGAAGGACAGATGATCGTGGTGGACGGCGGTCAGGCGGCGGCCGAAGCGGATTGTGGCGCCCCGGGCCTGCAGGAACGATATGGCCGGACCGGCGAAGGCCGCCGACAACCCGTCGGGAAAGATCACCGGCCGCAGGGCCTGGGCGCCGCCCAGCACCAAGGCGCGCAGCAGCCGCGCCAGCAAGGCGGCCTGGGCGGTCTCGGCCGGGCTGTTCAGCGCCGAGACGCACAAGGGCTGCCACAACGAGCCATAGGACCGGCACCGCCCCAAGCGCTGGCCCACGGTCTGGCTCTGGCCGACCCACGGCAGACCGGCCGCCCGCAAGGTCTCGCCCCAGCCGGCCGGCAGACGGCCCGGCCGCAGCTCTGTCAACCTGCGGCTGACAAGGTCGAGGATCGGCAGGCGGGCGGCGAGAATCCGGTGCTGTCCGCCGATGGCCGCCAGCAGGGCCAGGGTGTGGCGATTGGCCCCCAGCACCAGATGGGTGCCGTTATCGATGGTGGCCCCCAGGATCGGGTCGGTGAAGGATCGGCAGCGCCCGCCGGCCTGGGGCGTTGCCTCGGACAGGCGGACCCGATGGCCGGCCCCGGCCAGGGCGACCGCCGCCGCCAGGCCGGCGATGCCGGCGCCGACCACATGGATCACCACGCCTAAGGTCCGACCATGGCGGTGCGCAGCGCGATCCACAGCTTGGCCGCCGCCGGCAGGCGCGGTTGGGGGTGGGCGCGGCGCCACCCATGGCGGCCCAGACGGTTCAGCAGGGCGCGATAGGTCGCCAGCATGGTCGCCGCCGGCCACAATCGGTGCCGCCCGATGCGGGCCAGTTCCGCCTGGGCCTGGTCGAAACGCTGATGGGCCAGCCGGGCCAGGGCCTGGCAAGCCTGGACGCGGCGGGGGTGGGACAGCACGGCCAGCGGGCCGGCCACTTCAATGCCGGCCTGGTCCAGGATTTCCGCCGGCAGGTACAGTCGGCCGTTGGCGGCGTCCTCGTCCAGGTCGCGCAGGATATTGGTCAGCTGCAACGCCTCGGCGGTCAGCAGGGCGAAGGAATCGGCATCGAAACGACCGAGGATGCGCACCGCCATCAGCCCGACCGTGCCGGCGACCTGGCGGCAATAAAGCTGCAACTCGGCCAGGCTGGGGGCCACCATGGGCGCCAGGATGTCGCGCTCCATGCCGTCCAGCAGGCAATCGATCTCGGCCCGGGGCAGGCCATGGCGGGTGATGGTGGCGGCAAAGGGTGTCAACTCGGGTGACAGGGCCTGGCCGGTGGCGAAAAAGGTGGCGATTGCGGCCCGCACCACCGCCAGGCGGGCGGCGCGGGCTTCCACGCTTCCCGGCCCGTCGGCGATGTCATCGACGGCGCGGCAGAAGCCGTACAGGGCGAACATGTCGGTGCGGACCGGCGCCGGCAACAGCCGCATCGCCCAATAGAAGGACGACGACGTCACCGGCGCTGCAACCCGCTGATCAGCCCCTCGACCACCGCGACGCCATAGGCCAGCGGGGTCAGCCGGACCGGTTCGGCCAGCGGGTCGCGTCGGCGCAGCAAGGCCGACAGGCGCCTGGCCACCGCCACGGTGACGGCCGCTTCCAGCCGCAGGCGGAGATTATTGATGCGCCCGGGCAGGGCCGAGGCCAGGTCGATCAGGCCATCGACCTGATCCAGCACATGGTCCAGCAAGTCACGCAATTCGGGGCTGGTGGTGGGGTGGGCCAGGCTGCCGCGCACCGCGCCTGCGGCCTCCATCCAATCGGCCGGCAGATAGACCCGGCCCAGCGTCTGATAGTCGGCACCGCAATCTTGCAGATGGTTCAGGATCTGCAGGCTGGCGCACAGGGCGTCGGAGGGGGCGTGGGCAGCGGCCCCTTCGCCATGCAGATCCAGCAGGAAGCGGCCGACCGGCGCGGCCGAGAACCGGCAATAGGCCATCAGGTCGCCCCAATCGCGGCACTGGTCCAGGAAGGCATCGCGGCGAAAGGCCTGCAGCAGGGCGGCGGCATGGGCCAGCAGGGCGGGATCGTTGCCGACGGCATCGCGAAGATCGACGGCTTCGTCCACCATCGGCGCGCCGCCGGCCAGGCTTTGTTCCAGCGCGTCCAGGCGGGCCAGCTTCTGGTCGGGGGCCAGGGCCGGGTCGTCGGCGATGTCGTCGGCTAGGCGGGCGAAGCGATAGAACGCCATCACCTGGGCGCGGACGGCCGGCGCCAGCAGGCGCGAGGCCACGGGAAAGTTCTCGCCCACGGCGGTCTTGCCGGTCGGGGACGGCAGCAGCACGGCAGCGGCGGAGCGGCTCATCGCGTCCTCCCATTGGTGTCGCCGGTTGGAGGAGATATATATGCCATGCCCACGCCCTTCGCGCCTAGGACTTTGGATGAATCTCGCCCTGTCTCCCGCCGCCCGACTGGTTCAAAAGCTGGACCGCGACCGTTTCGCCACCGTGCTGTTCGCGCCCCAAGGCGCGCGCGAGCCACTGTTCGCCCTGTATGCGCTGAATATCGAACTGGCCAACATCCGAACCCAGGTGCGCGAGCCCCAGGCCGGGCTGATCCGCCTGCAATGGTGGCGCGAAGTGCTGGAGGGCGGCCGCGACCCCGAGGCCCGGCCCCATCCCATCGCCTGGGCGGCCCGCCAGCTGCCCCTGGTCAGCACCGATTTCGAGCCGCTGCTGACCGCGCGCGAGAGCGATCTGGAACCCGCCCCGTTCGCCGATCTGGCCGCCGTCGAGGATTACGCCCGCGCCACCGCCGGCTGCCTGGCCCGCCTGGCCTGTACCCTGTTGGGGACCGAGGGCCATCGGGCGGCGGAACAGGTCGGGACCGCCTTCGCCCTGGTCGGGCTGGCCCGCGCCATGGCCTTCCATCACGGCACCGGCTGGTCGGCGCTGCCGGGCGGGGCCAAGGCCGACCAGGCCGCCAACCGGGCCGCCCTGGCCCCGATCACCGCCCGCGCCGCCCAATTGCTGGACCAGGCACAGGTAATGGCCTATCCACGCGCCGCCCTGCCGGTCCTGCTGGTCGGTACCCTGGCGCGGCGGCATCTGCAGGTGCTGGCCGCCGCCGGCGGCGATCCGTTCGATTCATCGGTGTCGCGTCCGCGTCCGATGCCGCTTCGACTGTTGTGGCATCGTTGGCGGGGGCGATTTTAGCCGTCGGTTGGGACAGAACGCGCCGTTTATGTCATGCTGTTGAAATAAAAGCATAAGCGGAGGCGACATCATGACTGCCAAGGCCATCATTCTAGCTCCGAACGGGTTTCCCTGGCGATCGGCGGCGATCGGAATCGCCGTGATCCTGGCCTGCATGGGTGTCGGGCTTTACGTCATCGGCGCGGGCTCGGTCGGCGGGACCTTCGTGGTGTCGGCGATGATCGGCAACGCCGCCTTCGCCGCTTCGCTGGGTTAGGGGGGGCCATCTCGGCTCACCATGTTGACGCGCCGGCCCGGTCCGCCTATTGAAAGGGCTGGTCTGGCAGGCGGGTGATCCATGCGTCTTGTTCCCCTGGTCGCGTTCGTCGTGTTCTGTGCGCTCGCCAATCTGGCGGGGTGGTGGTGGTTCAATCGGCCGGTGCCGGTCGGGCTGACCTTCGACGAGCCGTTCCCGTCGGTGTCGTTCGCGCCGTTCCGCCGTGGTCAAAGCCCGATCAGCGGCGATTATCCGCCGCCGGCCCAGATCGAGGAGGATCTGAAAAGCCTGGTCGGCGTCACCAAGGGCATCCGCACCTATACCAGCCGCGAGGGGCTGGACGTGGTGCCGGCGCTGGCCGCCAAGCACGGCATCGAGCTGACCCATTCGGCCTGGCTGGGCCAGAAGCCGGAAATCAACGCCCAAGAGGTCCAGGCCCTGATCGCGGCGGCCAATGCCTATCCCGACGCCATCAAGCGGGTGATCGTCGGCAACGAGGTGCTGCTGCGCCAGGACCTGCCGGTCGACCGTCTGATCGCCCATATCCGCGAGGTGAAGTCGAAGGTCAAGCAGCCGGTGTCCTATGCCGACGTGTGGGCCTTTTACCTGCGCTATCCCCAGGTCGCCGAAGAGGTGGATTTCATCACCATCCACATCCTGCCCTATTGGGAGGACGAGCCCATCGGCGTCGAGGGCGCGGCCGAGCATATCGTCAAGATCTACCGCCTGATCCAGGCCAAATTCCCCGGCAAGCCGATCCTGATCGGCGAGGCCGGCTGGCCGACCAAGGGCCGCAACCGCGGCCCGGCGGCGGTCAACATGGAAAACGCCGCCTTCTTCGTGCGGACCCTGGCCAAGGTGTCGAAGGAAAACGGCTTCGACTACAACGTCGTCGAGGCCTTCGATCAGCCGTGGAAGGCCAAGCTGGAAGGCACCGTCGGCGCCTTCTGGGGCGTGGTCGATACCCACCGCGCCGTCAAGTTCTCGATGTCGGGGCCGGTCGTGGCCAACCCCCATTGGGCAGTGCAAGGGGGCGGCGCCGCCCTTCTGGGCGCGCTGGCGGCCCTGGCCCTGATGCGGCGGTCGGCCAACTTCACCCCGGTCCGCGCCCTGATCGTTGCGGTGCTGGCACAAATTCTGGCAACGGCCGTCGTCTGGCAGGGGCTGAATGCCTGGACCATCGCCTATAGCCCGCTGCAGGACGTCTGGGCGGCCGCGCGCATTATTATGCACGGTATTTTTGCGGCGATTATCCTGCGGGTGGCGGCCGGCTCGTTGGAAGAGGGCGCGCCGCTGGCCTCAAGCCATTGGGGTGGACGGCTTGGCGTCTTCTATGGCGTGTGTGTCTGGGCGATCTGCATGCTGATCTTCTTCAACGGACGCTATCGCGACATTCCCAACCTGGAATTCCTGGTCCCATGCCTGGGTTTGACCGCCTGGGGCCTGGTCCGTCTGTTCGTTCTGGGGCTGAAATGGCCCGAGGCTTTCGCCATCAGCCGCCTGTTCGCCGGCGAATTGCCGGCCCGGGTCAAGGCGGCCAAGGAAGCGACCATCGCTTTGTTGATCGCGGCGGCGTCGGCGCCGTTGTCGGAATCCCTGGCCCTTTACCTGGGCGAGGATTTCCAGTCGATGCATCCCGACTGGAACCAGCAAGTGCCGCTGTTGATCGAAATCGCCTTCGCCAATACCGAGATGCTGGTGTGGATGGCCATGGTGCTGATCATGACCATCCCCTATTGGGCCGAATGGCGGTTGGGCAAGGGGCGGGGATAAGCCCGCCTATTTGCACTCGCCGATCGAGCCCGGCGCGCAGACGCGGCCGTCGATCCAGGTGGCGCCCGACAGCTTGGCGTTCATCAGCATGGCGTTCTTCAGCGAGGCGCCCTTCAGGTTGGCGCCTTCCATGTTCGAACTGGTCAGGTTGGTGTGATCCAGGATCGCCCCTTCCAGATTGGCGCCCTGCATCTTGGTGGCGTGCATGTGGGCGCGGGTGAAGTTGGCGTTCTTGAAATTGCCGCCGCGCATATAGGTCAATTGCATCAGCGCCTGCTCGAAATTGGCGCCCTCGAAATCGCCTTCGTCCAGGATCGCCGACAGGAAGGCGGCATCGCGCAGGTCCAGTCCCTTGGCCTTGGCCCGGTAAAGGTTACCCCAATTGCAATTGGCCTCGGCTTCCAGCTTGCAGCTCGGGTTGACCGCCCGCTCATAGGCCAGGGCGGGGGTCGCCATCGCCGTCACCAAGGCCGCAATCGCCGCGAAACGCCACATCGGACTGTCCTCCCGTCGAAGATGCGAACAGTATGATGTTCGCATTCATTCTGTAGAATTCGGCAAGACTATCACGACGCGGTAAGGCGATTATTTGATGATGGCTAACTACATTTGTTGGGTGTTTATTTGTTCAGTCGCTCGGCGACTTCCAGCGCGGCATAGGTCAGCACCGCGTCGGCCCCGGCCCGCTTGAAACAGGCCAGGCTTTCCAGGCACACCTTGTCCCAATCCAGCCAGCCATTGGCGGCGGCGGCCTTCATCATGGCGTACTCGCCCGACACCTGATAGGCCAGGGTCGGCACCGCGAAGGCATCCTTGACCTTGCGGACGATGTCGAGATAGGGCAGGCCGGGCTTGACCATCACCATGTCGGCGCCCTCGGCGATGTCCAGGCCGACTTCCCGCAGGGCTTCCTCGGAATTGGCCGGGTCCATCTGGTAGTTCTTCTTGTCGCCCTTCAAGGCCGCCTTCGAGCCGACCGCGTCGCGGAACGGGCCATAGAAGGCCGAGGCGTATTTGGCGGCATAGGACAGGATCTGCACGTCGTGCAACTGGGCGGCTTCCAGCGCGTCGCGAATGGCGCCGATGCGGCCGTCCATCATGTCGGACGGGGCGACGATGTCGCAGCCGGCCTGGGCCTGGACCACCGCCATGCGGCCCAGGATATCGACCGTTTCGTCGTTGACGACATAGCCGTCGCGGACGATGCCGTCATGGCCGTCGGAATTGAACGGGTCCAGCGCGACGTCGCAGATGATGCCAAGCGTCGGCACCGCCTGCTTGACCGCCGCCACCGCGCGGCACACCAGATTGTCGGGGTTGACCGCCTCGCGGGCGTCGGGGGTCTTCAAGGATGCATCGACCGAGGGAAACACCGCGATGGCCGGGATGCCGACATCGGCGGCGCGCTTGGCCGCTTCGACCAGCAGGTCGATCGACAGGCGGGCGACGCCCGGCATCGAGGTCACCTCCTGGCGGACCCCACTTCCTTCGACCACGAAGAGCGGCCAGATCAGATCATCGACGCTCAGCCGTGTTTCCGCCACCAGACGCCGGGCCCAGTCGTGGCGACGGGTCCGGCGCAGGCGGGTGCGGGGATATTGGGCGTCGGGCAGGAACAGCGGCACGGGTTTTTACTCCTTGGTGCCGCCCTCCGGTCCCAGGCGTCAGGCCTTGTCCAGCGCCTGCGAGAGGTCGGCGATGATGTCGTCGATATGCTCGAGTCCGACGGACAATCGCACATAGCCCGCGGTCACGCCAGTTGCCAGTTTGTCATCATCGGACAGCTGGGAATGGGTGGTGCTGGCCGGGTGAATGGCCAGCGAGCGGGCGTCGCCGATATTGGCGACGTGATAGAACATCTCGAGCCCGTCGATGAAGCGCTTGCCGGATTCCTGGCCGTCCTTCAGCTCGAAACCGACCAGGGCGCCATAGCCGTGCTTCAAGATGGCGTCGGCGCGCCGGCGGGTCTCGCCCTGCTGGACTCCGGGATAGATGACCTTGGCCACCTTGGGATGCTTGGACAGGTAATGGGCCACCGCGGCGGCATTGTCGGAATGGACCCGCATGCGCAACGGCAGGGTTTCCAGCCCCTGGATGAATTGGAAGGCGTTGAAGGGCGACATGGCGGCGCCGATGTCGCGCTGCAAGATGACGCGGGCGCGGATGATATAGGCGATGGGGCCCAGCGGCTTGACCGCCTCGGTCCACACCGCGCCGTGATAGCTGGGGTCGGGCTGGGTCAACAGCGGGAAGCGGGCCCCGTGCTTTTCCCAGTCGAACTTGCCGGAATCGATGATCATGCCGCCGATCGAGGTGCCGTGGCCGCCGATGAACTTGGTGGTCGAATAGACCACGATATGGGCGCCGTGTTCGATCGGCCGGCACAGGACCGGGGTCGCGGTGTTGTCCATGATCAGCGGCACGCCGGTCTGTTCGGCCAGTGCGGCGACCTCCTTGATCGGGAAGGCCTGCAGCTTGGGGTTGGGCAGGGTCTCGGCGTACCAGCAGCGGGTCTTGTCGTCGGTGGCCCGCACGAAGGCTTGCGGGTCGGTGGGGTCGACGAAGCGGGCCTCGACACCGAACTGCTTCAAGGTGTTGGCGAACAGGTTCCAGGTGCCACCGTAAAGATCGGTCGAGGTGACGAAATTGTCGCCGGCCTGGCACAGATTCATCACCGCGAAGGTGCTGGCCGCCTGGCCCGACGAGGTGGCCAGCGCGGCGACGCCGCCTTCCAGCGCGGTGAGACGCTGTTCCAGCACGTCCTGGGTCGGGTTCATGATGCGGGTGTAGATGTTGCCCAGTTCCGACAGCGAGAACAGATTGGCGGCATGCTGGGTGTCGCGGAACAGGTAGGAGGTGGTCTGGTGGATCGGCACCGCCACCGAGCCGGTGCCCGGATCGGCGCGGAAACCCGCGTGCAGGACGATGGTTTCCGGGTTCTTGCTGTTGACCGACATCTGCCTTCCTCCCTTGATTTCATTGGGCTGCGAGTTGAACACCGCACAGATACCCTGTCAAGCCGGCCCCGAAATATTACCCATGCCTGATATGTAGTATTGCCGCGCGCTTGCCACGATCCGGAAGCCTTGCAAAGATGGCCAGATGGAAACGCCCGACGACGAGACGCTGTTTCGGCAATCAAGCGGTTTGGGGATCGTCACCCTGAACCGGCCCAAGGCGCTGAACGCCCTGTCGCCGACCCAGTTCGGCGCCATCGATGCACGCCTGGCCGCCTGGGCCACCGATCCGACGGTTACGGTGGTCATGATCGAGGGGGCGGGCGAGCGGGCCTTTTCCGCCGGCGGCGACATCAAGGCGGTGTGGGACGGTCGCCAGAAAGGCGACGAGGCCGGCAACCGCGAGCTGTTCCGCGCCGAATACCGCCTGGACCGCCGCATCCACCATTATGCCAAGCCCTATGTGGCGGTGCTGGATGGCATCGTCATGGGCGGTGGCGCCGGTGTCTCGATCAATGGCCGCTTCCGGGTTGCCACCGAACGATCGCTGTTCGCCATGCCGGAATGTGCCATCGGCTTCTTTCCCGATGTCGGGGCCACCCATTTCCTGTCGCGTTGTCCCGGGCGGCTGGGCCTGTTCCTCGGCCTGACCGGGACCAGGCTGGGGCCGGCCGACATGCTGGCGGCGGGGCTGGCCACCCATTTTGTGCCCGCCGCCGGTCTTGAAGGTTTGCGGGCCGGCCTGGAACAGGCGTCGCGGCAAGAGGATGCCGGGCAAGCGGTGGCCGATCTGCTGGAGCGCCTGCATCGATCGCCCGGACCTTCGGCCTTGGCCGGACGGCTGGCGACCATCGACCAGCTGTGCCGTGCCGATGGGCCGCAAGCGATGATGGCTGCCCTGGACGCGGTGGGCGAGGACTGGGCTGACCTGGCCGCCGCCGCGATGCGGGCGGCGTCGCCCACCAGTCTGGCGGTGACCTGGCGGCAATTGACCGAAGGCCAAGGCCTGGGCTTCGACGATGCCATCCGCCGCGAGTTCCGCCTGGCCTGCACCTTGTTGCAGGGAAGCGAGTTCCACGAGGGCATCCGCGCCCTGGTCATCGACAAGGACAAATCGCCGCGCTGGCGGCCGGCCAGCCTGGCCCTGGTGCAATCTTTGGAAATCGACCGCCTGTTCGCTGGCGTCAATGACGAGTTGACATTCCCATGACCACATCGCGTGAAGTTCTGTTCGAGTTCCGCCGCGTCGGCAACGCCGTCAAGGTCAGCGCCGTCGATGTGGAGACGGCGGTCGAGGTGTCGATCGTCGGCGATGCGCGCTCGACCCAGGCGCAATTGAAGGCGGTGGCGCTCAGGAAGTTGCAGTACGTTCTGGAAAAGCAGAAACAATAACGGCCGCCGGACCAGGCCCGGCGGCCGTTTGTTGTCTGGTGATCTGAAGATCAGCCCTTGCGCCGCGCCGGCTTCTTCTCGACTTCGCCGGCCTTGCGGCCCAGGCCGATCTTCTTGGCGAAGTCGGAACGCTGGGCGGCATAGTTCGGGGCCACCATCGGATAGTCGGGCGGCAGACCCCACTTGGCGCGATATTCGTCGGGGGTCATGTTGTAGGTGGTGCGCAGGTGCCGCTTCAGCATCTTCAGCTTCTTGCCGTCTTCCAGGCAGACGATGTAGTCGGGCGTGACCGACTTCTTCACCGTGACCGCCGGCTTGGGGGCCTCGACCTTTACCTCGGGAGCTCCACCGTCCAGCGACGACAGCGACGAATACACGGTCTGAATGATCTCGGGAATTTGCCCGGCAGGAAGCGGGTTCTTGCTGACATAGGCGGACACGACATCGACTGCCATACGCAGGATATCGTCACGATTTGACTTGGCGGACATGGAGTCGGTCATTTCATTACCCGAGGAATGTTCTTGGTCGTAAGAATCATAAAATGCATGCTGGCCCTGTGATGTCAATTCCAAATTGAATGTCTTGAGTAATCAATTCTTGTCGTTCACTCACGCCATCAGTAAAAGACCGGATGAGGCACCAAAGCAACGCGGTCGATGTCTGCACCATGCCGCCATCGTCACTTGACGGTCATCAAGGGCGCCGCCCGCCAACATCGCCGGCTCAAGAAGCGGCGGGGCGCAAAATCCCGGTGCCGCATGAGCTTGTGCCGGATTGGCAAGGCAGGCCGACATATGGTATTTAGCGGCGTCAATGCATGACGGGTTCGGACGGATGGAAATGACGCAGGAAATCATCGCTTTGGCTTCAGATCACGGCGGCATCGAAATGAAGACGATGCTGCGCCAGATTCTCGAGGACAAGGGCTGCGCCGTTCTCGATCTCGGCACCCACGATTCGTCGTCGGTCGATTATCCCGATTACGCCCAGGCGATGGCCCAGGCCTTGAAGGACGGCCGCGCCAGCCGGGGCATCTTGATGTGCGGCACCGGCATCGGCATCTCGATCGCCGCCAACCGCCATCGCCATGTCCGCGCCGCCCTGGTGCACGACGCCTATGGCGCCCGGATGTGCCGCCAGCACAATGACGCCAACGTGTTGGTGCTGGGCGGGCGCACCATGGGGCCGGAAGTGGCCCGCGAATGCGTCGAGATCTTCCTTGCCACCGAATTCGAAGGCGGGCGCCATGCTCGTCGGGTCGCCAAGCTTGGCGATTGAAGCAAAAACCTCCCCTGACGAAAGATTCCCGATGTCCAGCACCTCCACCGAGCCTTTCTTCCGTACTTCCCTGGCCGACCGTGATCCCGACGTGTTCGCCGCCGTCGGCAAGGAACTGAAGCGCCAGCAGGACCAGATCGAACTGATCGCGTCCGAGAACATCGTGTCGCGGGCCGTGCTGGAGGCTCAAGGCTCGGTGCTGACCAACAAGTATGCCGAGGGCTATCCCGGCAAGCGCTATTACGGCGGTTGCGAGTTCGTCGACATCGTCGAGCAGCTGGCCATCGAGCGGGCCTGCAAGATGTTCGGCTGCTCTTATGCCAACGTCCAGCCCAGCTCGGGCTCGCAGGCCAACCAGGGCGTCTTCATGGCGCTGGTCCAGCCCGGCGATACCATCATGGGCATGAGCCTGGCCGCCGGCGGCCACCTGACCCATGGCGCGCCGCCCAACCAGTCTGGCAAGTGGTTCAAGGCGGTGCAGTACGGCGTGCGTCTGCAAGACGCCCAGATCGATTTCGACGAGGTCGAGGCCCTGGCCCGCGAGCACAAGCCGAAGCTGATCATCGCCGGCGGCTCGGCCTATCCGCGCGTCATCGACTTCGCCCGCTTCCGCAAGATCGCCGATGAAGTCGGCGCGCTGTTCATGGTGGACATGGCCCACTTCGCCGGCCTGGTCGCCGGCGGGGTCTATCCCAACCCGTTCCCGCACGCCCATGTGGTGACCACCACCACCCACAAGACCCTGCGCGGCCCGCGCGGCGGCATGATCCTGGCCAACGACGAGGCGCTGGGCAAGAAGATCAACTCGGCGATCTTCCCCGGCATCCAGGGCGGCCCCTTGATGCATGTCATCGCCGGCAAGGCGGTGGCCTTCGGCGAGGCGCTGCAGCCGGAATTCAAGCTTTATGCCCGTCAGGTGGTGGATAATGCCCGCGCCCTGGCCGACACCTTGGTCCGTCGCGGCCTGGCCATCGTCTCGGGCGGCACCGATTCGCACCTGATGCTGGTCGATCTGCGCCCGAAGAAGCTGACCGGCAAGGCCGCCGAGGCCAGCCTGGAACATGCCGGCATGACCTGCAACAAGAACGGCATCCCCTTCGATCCGGAAAAGCCGACCATCACCTCGGGTGTCCGTCTGGGCACCCCGGCCGGCACCACCCGTGGCTTCGGGGTGGCCGAGTTCACCAAGATCGGCGAGCTGATCGGCGACGTTCTGGACGGCCTGGCCGCCAGCCCCGACGACAATTCGGCGGCCGAGGCCAAGGCCCGGGCGGAAGTGGCGGAGCTGTGCCGCCGTTTCCCGATCTATTCGTAAGCGATTGAACCGTCGGCGGCCGCCTCTCGACGGGGCGCCGCCGGATCGGGAAGGGGGGAATGCATGCGCTGTCCGTTTTGTGGTCACGACGATACCCAGGTGAAGGATTCGCGGCCGACCGAGGATAACTCGGCCATTCGCCGCCGCCGGTCCTGCCCGGCCTGCGGCTCGCGTTTCACCACCTTCGAGCGGGTGCAGATCCGCGACCTGGTGGTGGTCAAGAAGGATGGCGTGCGCGTCCCCTTCGACCGCGAGAAGCTGGTCAAGTCCCTGCGCATCGCGCTGAGGAAGCGCCCGGTCGACGAGGATCAGATCGAACGCATCGTCAACGGCATCCACCGCCGGCTGGAAAGCATGGGCGAGAACGAGGTGCCGTCGAAATATGTCGGCGAGCTGGTGATGGACGTGCTGATGGACCTCGACAAGGTCGCCTATGTCCGCTACGCCTCGGTCTATCGCAATTTCCGCGAAGCCAAGGACTTCGAGGATTTCCTGGGAAAGATGGTGGTCGGTGGCATCGACGACGACTGACCTCGACAGGGCCCATATGCGGGCCGCGCTGGCTTTGGCTCGGCGCGGCCTTGGCAATGTCTGGCCCAATCCGGCGGTCGGCTGCGTCATCGCCCATGGCGGGCGGGTGGTCGGGCGCGGCTGGACCCAGCCGGGCGGGCGCCCCCATGCCGAGACCGAGGCCCTGGCCATGGCCGGCTTGGATGCCCGCGGCGCCACCGCCTTCGTCACCCTGGAACCTTGTTCCCATCACGGCAAGACCCCGCCCTGCGCCGACGCCTTGATCGCCGCCGGCATTTCCCGGGTGGTGGTGGCGACCCAAGACCCCGACCCCAGGGTATCGGGCCGCGGCCTGGCTCGGTTGCGCGAGGCTGGGCTTGATGTGATCACCGGCATCTGCGAGTCCGAAGCCCGCGACCTGAATGCCGGATTCTTCCTGAAGATCCGCGAGGGCCGCCCGGAAGTGACCTTGAAGCTGGCCACCTCTCTGGACGGCCGCATCGCCACCCATGGCGGCGAAAGCCGCTGGATCACCACGGACGCCGCCCGCCAGGCGGCCCATCTGTTGCGGGCCGAGACCGACGCCATCATGGTCGGCAGCGGCACCGCCCTGATCGACGATCCTGAACTGACCTGCCGCTTGCCCGGCCTGGAAGAACGTTCGCCGGTCCGCGTGGTGGTCGATGGCCGTCTGCGCCTGCCGCTGACCAGCCGGCTGGTCGCCACCGCCAACGACGTGCCCTGCTGGGTGCTGACCCTGGATGGTTGTGACCCCAACCGCCGCGCCGTCTATGAAGAAGCCGGGGTGGACGTGGTCGAGGTGCCGGAAGGCCCCGATCATACCGTCGATCTTGGCGCCGCCCTGATGATCCTGGCCGAAAGCGGCATCACCCGCGTCCTGGTGGAAGGCGGCGCCCATCTGACGGCGGCGCTGTTGCGGGCCAGGCTGGTGGACCGGCTGGTGTGGTTCCGGGCGCCGCGGATGATCGGCGGCGACGGTCTGGCCGCCGCCGTCGGCTTCGGCATCGACCATCTGGCGCAGACGCCGCGCTTCGAGATGACCGAATGCCGGACCGTCGGGGCCGATCAGGTTGAATTCTACAAAGTCCTCTAACGGAGTTGGCGTTCGATGTTCACCGGTATCGTGACCGATTTGGCGCAGGTTCGCCGGGTGGTGAAGGGGGCGGGGCAGGAATCCCGCTTCGAGATCAACACCGCCTATGACACCGCCACCATCGCCATCGGCGCCTCGATCGCCCATAACGGCGTGTGCCTGACGGTCATCGAGACCGGGCCTGGCTGGTACGCCATCGAGGCCTCGGCCGAGACCCTGTCCAAGACCACCCTGGGCGACTGGACCGAGGGGACCCGCATCAATCTGGAACGCGCCATGTGCATCGGCGACGAGCTGGGCGGCCATATCGTCTCGGGCCATGTCGATGGCGTCGCCCGCGTGGTGTCGATCACCCCCGAGAACCAATCCATGCGCTTCGTCTTCGAGGCGCCGGCCGAGCTGGCCAAGTTCGTCGCCCCCAAGGGCTCGGTGGCTTTGGACGGCGTTTCGCTGACTGTCAACGAGGTTGACGGCCGGAATTTCGGCATCAATGTCATCCCCCATACCCAATCGGTCACCACTTTCGGGCAGTTGCAAGTCGGCAGCCGTGTGAATATGGAAATCGACATGCTCGCGCGCTATGTTGCCCGCCTGCTTGAGAAGGAATGAGCCGGTGGTTTCCGAATATCATCAGTACCTGTCTTCGATCGACGAGATCATCGACGAGGCCCGCCAGGGCCGCATGTTCATCCTGGTCGATGACGAGGACCGCGAGAACGAAGGCGATCTGGTCATTCCGGCCCAGATGGCGACGCCCGACGCCATCAATTTCATGGCCAAGTTCGGCCGTGGCCTGATCTGTCTGTCGCTGACCCGGTCGCGCTGCGAGCAGTTGAACCTGCGGCCGATGAGCGGCGACAACGGCACCCGCATGCAGACCGCCTTCACCGTGTCGATCGAGGCGCGCGAAGGGGTGACCACCGGCATTTCCGCCGCCGACCGCGCCCGCACCGTTCAGGTCGCCATCGACCCGGAAAAGGGCCAGGGCGACATCGTCACCCCCGGTCACGTCTTCCCGCTGATGGCCCGCGAAGGCGGCGTGCTGGTGCGCGCCGGCCATACCGAGGCCGCGGTCGATATCTCGCGCCTGGCCGGTCTCAACCCGTCCGGCGTGATCTGCGAGATCATGAACGACGACGGCACCATGGCCCGCCTGCCCGATCTGGTGAAGTTCGCGCAGGAACACAAGCTGAAGATCGCCACCATCGCCGACCTGATCGCCTATCGCCGCCGCCACGACAAGATCGTGCGGCGCGAGCTGGAAACCCCGTTCCATTCCAAGTGGGGCGGCGACTGGCGCATGGTGGTCTATGTCAACCAGGTGGCTTACGCCGAGCATATCGCCCTGGTGAAGGGCGACATCGCAGGCGGCGGCGACGAGCCGGTGCTGGTGCGCGTCCATGCCGTCAACATCCTGGACGACGTGCTGGGTGACCAGGGCTCGGGCAAGGCCGGCCAGCTCCATTCCGCTATGGAAACGATTGCCGCCAAGGGCCGTGGCATCATCGTGCTGGTGCGCGAGCCGCGTCCGACCAGCCTGTCCGATCGGGTCCGCGCCCAGTTGGATTCCAAGCCGGCCCCGGTCGAGCTGCGCGATTACGGCGTCGGCGCGCAAATCCTGCTGGACCTGGGCGTCAGCCGTATGACCTTGCTGTCCAACACCAAGAAGACCATCGTCGGCCTGGAAGGTTTCGGCTTGGAAGTGGTCGGCCAGCAACCGATTAACCAGGCCTAGGGGAGGGTGCCCGTGACCCATATCCTGATCCTGGAAGCCCGTTTCTACGACCATTTGGCCGACATGCTGCTGGACGGCGCCAAACAGGCGCTGGCCCAGGGCGGGGCCACCTGCGACGTCCTGACCGTTCCCGGCGTGCTGGAAATCCCCGCCTGCCTGGAAATGGTGGTGGCGGCGCAAGGGCGCGACCCGTCGGCCCGGCGCTATGACGGCTATGTCGTCCTGGGGACGGCCATTCGTGGCGAAAGCGATCATTACGATCATGTGTGCACGGAAAGCATGCGTGGATGCTGCGATTTATCCCTGCGTTATCATCTGGCGCTGGGCAACGGCATCCTGACGGTGCACAACGAGGCCCAGGCCTTGAAGCGGGCCGATCCGACCCGCAAGAATATCGGTGGCATGGCGGCCAGGGCCTGTCTGCGCATGCTCGACATCAAACGCGAACTGAAACTGGACCAATGAGCAAGTCACCCGCGCGCAGCCCCAATCCGGGCGCCGCCCGTCGTTCCGCCGGCCGATTGGCCGCGGTTCAGGCGCTTTACTCGATGGAAATCGGCGACGACAGCGTTGCCCAGGCGCTGGACCATCTGCGCGAGCGGGTCGAGGGTGAGCCGCGGGGCGGCATGGCCCAGCCCGATCTGGATCTGGCCACCTTCCTGATCACCGGCGTCGCCGCCGACGGTGCCGATCTCGACCGTCTGATCGGGGCGGCGCTGACGCGGGACTGGACCGTCGATCGCCTGGAAGCGGTGTTGCGGGCCATCTTGCGGGCCGGCTCGCTGGAGCTGAAGATGCGGCCGCAGACCCCGACCCGGGTGGCGATCTCTGAATATGTGGACGTGGCCCACGCCTTTTATTCCGGCCCCGAACCAGGACTGGTCAACGCCGTGCTGGACAAGGTCGCCCGCGCGGTGCGGCCCGACGAGTTCGCCAAGGGCGGCGCCTAGACGGCACCTGGGTCCAAAAGGGGGCGAGCGTGAGCACTCAGCCTGACGAATTCGCCCTGATCGCCGATTTGTTCGCTCCGCTGTCCGCGTCCTATCCCGGCGCCCTGGGGCTGACCGACGACGCCGCCTTGCTGGAGGTGCCGGCCGGACAGCAATTGGTGGTCACCGTCGATGCCATGGTCGCCGGCGTGCATTTCCTGCCCGACGATCCACCCGACCTGGTCGCCCGCAAGCTGGTCCGCGTCAATCTGTCCGATCTGGCCGCCAAGGGAGCGGTGCCCTTCGCGGTGCTGCTGGCGGCGTCGTTCCCGACCGATGTGTCAATGGCGTGGTTGACGGCCTTCGCCGCCGGCTTGAAGCAGGATGTCGAAGCCTTTGCCATCGCCCTGATCGGCGGCGACACGGTATCGACGCCCGGCCCGCTGACCCTGTCGCTGACCGCCTTCGGCCGGGTCGAGGCGGGCAGGGCTCTGTTGCGCCGCCACGCGCAGGTCGGCGACCGCCTGTGGGTCAGCGGCACCATCGGCGACGGCGCGCTGGGGCTGCTGGCGGCCCAAGGCGGGCTGGATATGGTCTCGGCCGACCATCGCGCCGCCCTGGCCGACCGCTACCGGCTGCCGCGTCCGCGCACCCTTTTGGGGCCCAGGCTGGTCGGCGTGGCGCGGGCGGCGATGGACGTGTCCGACGGGCTGGTCCAGGATCTCGGCCATCTGTGCCGGGCGTCCGGCGTCGGCGCTGTGGTCGAGGCGGACAAGGTGCCGATGTCTGCGGCGGCCCGCGCGGTGGTCGCGGCCGATCAATCGCGACTTGCCACGGTGCTGACCGGCGGCGATGATTACGAACTGCTGTTCACCGCTCCTCGGGAAGGAACCGATCTCTTGCTGACGCTTGCCCGCGAGACCGACACGTCGCTGACCGAGATCGGGTGCATCACCGCCGGCACGGGCGTCACCGTCCTGGATCGAGACGGCCTGGCCATTCCATTGCCCCGGCCGGGCTGGCGCCATTTCCGGGGTGAGCCGGCATGATCCGTTTGCTGTTCATCGTCCTCGCCTTCCTGATCATGGTCGGCGGCCTGATCGGCGGCCTGTATTTCTGGGGCGTCGACCCCTTGGCCAAGTTCAATCAGCTGGTCGGCAACGCTCCGGCCGACCCCAACGCGCCCAAGGTTCCGGCGGTGACCCCGCCCAGTTTCGTCGAATTCGGCATTCTGATCGTTCCGGTTGTGCAAGACCGCGAGATCAAGAAGCAGGCCGAGATGATCATCAAGCTTGAAGTCCCCTACGAGAAGAAAGAAAAGGTCGCGCAGAATCTGCCGCGACTGCAAAACGCCTTCTTGCAGGAAATGATGTCGTTTCTTCCCGGCCATTTGCGCAACCAGCCGCAACTGGATCACGCGACCATCCAGCGCCGTCTGCAATATCAGGCGGACAAGGTGCTTGGCGCCGGCATGATCAAGGATGTCTTGATCGAGCAATCGACGGTAAAATGACGCCGGGTCGCAATTGTCATTGAATTAGTAAATTCTTATAATTGCGAAGAACCTTTCAAATCGGTAGCAATCGATTGCATAAGGTCCGGTCTTCTGGCAGTTTTTCAGCCGCTTGCGTTGTCCTCCATGCTTGATCCGACACGTTACGCCGGTTGCATCCAGGGCGCGAAAGTCAATAAAGCTGCTCAGGGGATCGAAACAACATGCTAAGTCTCTTCGTCATCGCGTGCGGCGTGCTGGCGCTGCTCTACGGAGCCTATGCCATCAAGTCCGTCATGGCGACGTCCGCCGGCACTGAACGCATGCAGCAAATCGCTGGTGCCATCCAGGAAGGCGCTGCCGCCTATCTCAATCGTCAGTACACCACCATCGCCATCGTCGGCGTTGGCGTCGCCGTCATCCTGGCCGCCCGTCTGGGCATGTACCAGGCGGTCGGCTTCGTCATCGGCTCGGTGCTGTCCGGCGTCGCCGGCTATGTCGGCATGAACGTGTCGGTTCGTGCCAACGTCCGCACCGCCGAGGCGGCGCGTTCGGGTGGCATGCAGCAGGCCCTGGACGTCGCCTTCAAGTCGGGCGCCATCACCGGTCTGCTGGTGGTCGGCCTGGGCCTGATCGGCGTCGCCGGCTACTACGCCTTCCTGAAGAGCGTCGGCATCGATCCGCGCAAGCTGCTGGAAGCCCTGGTGGCCCTGTCGTTCGGCGCCTCGCTGATCTCGATCTTCGCCCGTCTGGGCGGTGGCATCTTCACCAAGGGCGCCGACGTCGGTGCCGACCTGGTGGGTAAGGTCGAAGCCGGCATCCCCGAGGACGATCCCCGCAACCCGGCCGTGATCGCCGACAATGTCGGCGACAATGTCGGCGACTGCGCCGGCATGGCCGCCGACCTGTTCGAGACCTATGCGGTGACCGTCGTCGGCACCATGCTGCTGGGCTCGATCTTCTTCACCGGTGCCGCCCAGGAAACGATGATGATGCTGCCGCTGGTCATCTGCGGCGTCTGCATCTTCGCCTCGATCGTCGGCACCTTCTTCGTCAAGCTGGATGCCAGCAACAACATCATGAAGGCCCTGTATAAGGGTCTGATCGTCACCGGCCTGCTGTCGGCGGTCCTGATCGCCGGCGTCATCAGCACCACCCTGGGCGGCTTCGACGCCACCTTCGACGCTGCCGGCAAGACCATCACCGGCATGGGCCTGTTCATGTGCGCCCTGATCGGCCTGGTCGTCACCGGCCTCTTGGTGTGGATCACCGAGTACTATACCGGTACCGATTATCGCCCGGTCCGCTCGGTGGCTCAGGCCTCGACCACCGGCCACGGCACCAACGTCATCCAGGGTCTGGCGGTTTCGATGGAAGCCTGCGCCCTGCCGGTGATCGTGATCTCGGTCGCCATCATCGTCGCCTTCAAGATCGCCGGCCTGTTCGGCATCTCGGTGGCGGCCACCACCATGCTGGCCCTGGCCGGCATGATCGTGGCGCTCGACGCCTATGGCCCGGTCACCGACAATGCCGGTGGCATCGCCGAAATGGCCGAACTGCCGAAGGAGGTCCGCAAGATCACCGACGCGCTGGACGCCGTCGGCAACACCACCAAGGCGGTCACCAAGGGCTATGCCATCGGTTCGGCCGGTCTGGCCGCGCTGGTGCTGTTCGCTGCCTACACCGAGGACCTGAAGCACTACTTCCCCAACCTGAACATCACGTTCAGCCTTGAGGATCCCTATGTGGTGATCGGCCTGTTCCTCGGCGGTCTGCTGCCCTACCTGTTCGGTGCCATGGGCATGCAGGCGGTCGGTCGTGCCGCCGGTTCGGTGGTGGTGGAAGTCCGCCGCCAGTTCAAGGAAATCCCCGGCATCATGGAAGGCACCGCCAAGCCCGACTACGGTCGTGCCGTGGACATGCTGACCAAGGCGGCGATCAAGGAAATGATCATCCCGTCGATGCTGCCGGTCCTGTCGCCGGTGGTGCTGTACTTCGTGATCCTGCTGGCCGCCGATCAGCGGTCGGCCTTCACCGCCATGGGCGCCATGCTGCTGGGTACCATCGTGACCGGCCTGTTCGTGGCCATCTCGATGACCTCGGGCGGTGGTGCCTGGGACAACGCCAAGAAGTACATCGAGGACGGCCATCATGGTGGCAAGGGTTCCGACGCCCACAAGGCGGCGGTGACCGGCGACACCGTCGGCGATCCCTACAAGGACACCGCCGGCCCGGCCGTCAACCCGATGATCAAGATCATCAACATCGTCGCCATTCTGTTGCTGGCGATGGTGGCTGGTTGATCATCGGCCCCTAAACAAGAAGCCCCGGTCGGAAACGACCGGGGCTTTTTTGTTGTCTGGGTGGGGCGGCCGGGAAGGGAAGGCCTACTTCGCCGCCGAATCCTTCGAGAAGCGGCCGACATTGCCGACCACCTGTTCCAGGATCGACAATTCCTTGCCGGCGGTCGGGGTCTCGCGATCGACCACCTCGACCACCTGGCCGTCTTCCATGTTGCGGGTGATCACGCTTTTGACCAGGCCAGCGCGGTCGAAGGTGATGCTGATGGCCTGACGCTCGACGAATTTCGGCTTGAAGAAGGCCACCGTCTCCGACTTGGCGGAAACGTACTGCCAGCTTTCATCGCCGTAATTAAGGGTGGCCGACGGCGAGCCCAACAGGGCCTGCACATCCTCGCGGGTGGACTTGCCCGGCTTGATGGCCGCCAATTCCTCGGCCTGGGGCAGGTGACCGCGATTATCGACGGTCTTGGTGCAAGACGCCGCCATCACCGAAAGGGTCGCGACGATAACAAAGGTGCTGATCGGATTCTTCATGGTCGACCTTGGCCGAAGCATTGACAGCGGGCGCGCTTCGCCGCCATTTTGGTGACGAACATTGCACGCCCGGGGGCTCGATTGTCAACGACCCCGCACATGATCGGATTCATCGCTCCCCATGCCGCTTGCCACTATTCGCCGTTTCTCGGACCGCATTCGTCGCGAGAAGGCCGCAATCGCGCTTTACCGCGCGCTGGTCACCCAAAGCCGTCAGCCGGTCTTCTATACCGATCTGGGGGTGGCCGACACGCTGGAGGGGCGGTTCGACCTGTTGATCTTGAACGCCTATCTGCTGGTGCGCCGGCTGGGTCGGATCGAGACGGACGAAGCGCGTGAAGTGTCGCAGGCCACCTTCGACCTGATGTTCGCCGACATGGACCAGAACCTGCGTGAGCTGGGCGTCACCGACACCGGCGTCGGCAAGCGGGTGCGCCGCATGGCCGAGGCCTTTTATGGCCGGCTGGCGGCCTATGACAAGGCCCGCGACGAGGGCGAGGCGGCCCTGGCCGCCGCGCTGGGCCGCAACCTCTATCAGAAGGTCTCGCCCACGCCAGAGCAGGTGGCGGCGATGATGGCCTATATGCGTGCGCAGGACGCCCTGCTGGAGGCGCAGGACGATGCCGCCCTGCTGGCCGGCACGGTTTCGTTCCATCTGCCCGTCGAGGTGCGGCCATGATCGATCTGCCGCCGCCCGAGATGTCGCGCCTGGTGCGCATCGACCAGATTTCGGCCAAGGGCACCGAGATGAAGGTGACCGCCAGCCCGGCCGAGCGGGCGGCCCTGGCCGATCGTTTCGATCTGGTGGAGATTTCCGCCCTGGACGCCCAGGTCACCTTGAAGGCCATCGCCGGCGGGACCATGGTGCGGCTTGCGGCCTCCATCACCGCGCGGCTGGTGCAGACCTGCGTGGTGACCCTCGAGCCCATCGAGGCCGAGATCGATACCCGCTTCTCGATGACCTTCGGCGGCGGCACCGAAGAGGATGGCGGCGAGATCGACCTGTCCATCGACGACGAGGACCCGCCCGAGCCGATCGTCGATGGCGCCATCGATGTGGGCGAGGCGATCGCCGAACATCTGGCCCTGGCAATTGATCCCTTTCCCAGGAAGCCCGGAACCGCGTATGTTGGCGTCGAAATCGAGCCCCCGGAACCGGAGACCAAGCCCAACCCGTTCGCCGCATTGGCACGGTTTCATGAAAAAAAGCGCTGAGGGGCAAGCATCCCCTTGCTCTTGCCCCCCTTTTTGGCTAATAAACCTCCCTTTCCCGTAAGGGCTTCAGAGCTGAGAGTAGACGACAATGGCTGTGCCGAAGAAGAAGACCTCCAAGTCCCGCCGCAACATGCGCCGCGCGCATCATGCGCTGCCGAAGACCACCGGGGTCGAATGCCCGAATTGCGGCGAAGTGAAGCTGCCGCATCACGTCTGCGGTTCGTGCGGTCATTATGACGGGCGCGAGATCGTGGCTCAGGGCGAAGCCAACGCGTAAAGCGTAACCCCCGCCAGCGGAGCACGGCACCGTGAGCGCAGCCGTCACCATTTCCATCGACGCCATGGGCGGCGACCACGCCCCCGATATGGTGATCGACGGGTTGCGCATGGCTCATGTCCGGCTGCCGCATGTGCGCTACATGCTGTTCGGCGACCAGGCCCGGATCGAACCGTTGTTGAAACGGTATCCGGATCTGGACGCCGTCTGCACGATTCACCACACCACCGAGGCGGTGTCGAACGACGCCAAGCCCGGCCAGGTGCTGCGGACCGGCCGCCGTTCCAGCATGTGGCTGGCGGTGGATGCGGTGGCGCGCGGCGAGGCGGCCGGCGTGGTGTCGGCCGGCAATACCGGCGCGCTGATGGCGGTGTCGAAGTTCGTGCTGCGCATGCTGCCCGGCATCGACCGCCCGGCCATCGCCGGCCTGTTTCCCACCATCAAGGGGGAAACGGTGATGCTGGACCTGGGCGCCAACGTCGATTGCAACGCCAACAATCTGGTGGAGTTCGCGGTGATGGGCGAGGTGTTCGCCCGCGCCGTGCTGGGGCTGGAAAAGCCGACCGTCGGCCTGTTGAATGTCGGGTCCGAAGACCTGAAGGGCAACGACGCGGTCAAGACCGCCGCCGCCACGCTTCGCGACAGCGGCCTGCCGATCCGTTTCCACGGCTTCGTCGAGGGCAACGACATCTGCGCCGGCACGGTCGATGTGGTGGTGACCGACGGTTTCACCGGCAATATCGCGCTGAAGACCGCCGAAGGCACGGTGCGGCTGTACGCCACCTGCCTGAAGGAAGGCTTCAAGAATTCCTTGCTGGCCAAGATCGGCTATCTGTTCGCGCGCCACGCGCTGCACAAGGTCAAGGTCCGCACCGATCCGCGCCGCTATAACGGCGCCATGTTCCTGGGCCTCAACGGCATCGCCGTCAAAAGCCATGGCGGCACCGACGCCTTCGGCTTTGCCAACGCGGTCGGCACCGCCGTCGATCTGGTGGCGCACGGCTACAACGACCGCATCCGCCGCGAGGTCGAGCATCTGCATGCGGCGGAATCCCAAACAGCGCGGCTTGCCGCCGGCAACCTCTGAGGTCCCGAATGATTGTGCGATCGCAGATCGTCGGCTGCGGGTCCTATTTGCCCGAGCGCGTCGTCACCAATGCCGAAATGGCCCGGATGGTCGATACCTCGGATGAATGGATCGTCGAGCGCACCGGTATCCGCGCCCGCCATCTGGCCGCCGACGGCCAGACCACCTCGGACCTGGCCACCATCGCCGCCCAGCGCGCCCTGGCCGCCGCCGGCATCGCCGCCGCCGAGCTGGATCTGCTGATCGTCGCCACCGCCACGCCCGACCATACCTTTCCCGCCACCGCCACCAAGGTCCAGGCCCGCATCGGCATGACCGGCGGCGCCGCCTTCGACGTCCAGGCGGTGTGCTCGGGCTTCGTCTACGCCCTGTCGATCGCCGACAATTTCATCAAGGCCGGCCAGGCCCGGAATGCCATGGTCATCGGCGCCGAGACCTTCTCGCGCATCCTGGATTGGACCGATCGCGGCACCTGCGTCCTGTTCGGCGACGGCGCCGGCGCCATCGTCCTGCGGGCGGCCCAGGCCGAGGGCACCAACCAGGATCGCGGCATCTTGTCGACCCACCTGCATTCCGACGGCCGCCACCACGATTTGCTGTATGTCGATGGCGGCCCGTCCTCGACCCAGACGGTCGGCCATCTGCGCATGGAAGGCAAGGAAGTGTTCCGTCACGCGGTGGCCAACCTGGCCCAGGTGGTGGGCGAGGCCCTCGAGGCCAACGGCCTGGCCGCCTCGGACATCGATTGGGTGGTGCCGCACCAGGCCAACCGCCGCATCCTGGACGGCACCGCCCGCAAGCTGGGCCTGCCCATCGATCGCATGGTGATCACCGTCGACCGCCACGCCAACACCTCGGCGGCCTCGGTGCCGCTGGCCTTCACCGAGGCCTTCAATGACGGGCGCCTGCAGCCCGGTCAGTTGGTGCTGCTGGAAGCCATGGGCGGCGGCTTCACCTGGGGAGCGGCGCTGGTCCGCCTTTAGGCCGCGTCCTTCGTTCCGGAACTGATTCAAGGTCCGCTCGCATCCCTTTGATATTGACCCGTTTCCACCTTGTGGTTAGGGTCAGTGGAGTTCCTCCACCCGATCACGGGATCACGCGTCATGTCGGATACGACCATCACCCGCGCTCAGCTGAGCGAGGCCGTCTATCAGGAAGTGGGCCTGTCCCGAAACGAATCCGCCGATCTCTTGGAAGCGGTGCTGGACGAGGTGTCGGCCGCGCTGGCCCAGGGCGAGTCGGTGAAGATCTCGTCGTTCGGCAGCTTCTCGGTCCGCTCCAAGGGCCAGCGGGTCGGGCGCAACCCCAAGACCGGCGACGAGGTGCCGATCCTGCCCCGTCGGGTGCTGGTGTTCCGGCCGTCGCAATTGCTGAAGAAGAAGGTCAATGACGGGCCGGTTTCCGCGGCCAAGGCCGGGAAGTGATGACCGCCGACGGCGAGTCGGCGTCGGGGCGCCGGACCGGAAAGTCCGAAGCCGCTTTTCGCACCATCAGCGAGGTCGCCGAAGACCTTGACGTGCCCCAGCACGTGCTGCGCTTCTGGGAAAGCAAGTTCCCCCAGGTCAAGCCGCTGAAGCGCGGCGGCGGGCGGCGCTATTACCGCCCGGAAGACGTCGCCCTGCTGCGGCGCATCCGCGACCTGTTGTACAGCGAAGGCTACACCATCAAGGGCGTGCAGAAGCTGTTGCGCGAAGGCGGCGCCAAGGACGTGGTCGCCGCCGCCAAGGCCCAGGCCGAATTGGCGCTGCCGCTGATCGACACGGCCGCCCCCGACGGCGCCGAAAGTGACGATGTCGACATCGACGGGCTCGAGGACGGCGAGGAGGGCGGCGAGGAAGCCGATTTCGAGCTGCCTGACGAGGATGAGCCCGCCGCCGCCCCGGACCTGCCGGCCATTGTCCCGCCGGCCCCGGTGGCGCCCGCAGCGGCTTTGCCGGGCACGGCGATCGGGCCTTCGGTACGCCAGGAACTTTACGAGATTCTGGACGAGTTGGAACAATTGCGTCTGCTGCTGCAGCCACGCTGACGAAGGGGTTGCATAGGGCAGGGGGCCTGAGTATAGTGCGCCCCTCTTCCGGCGGCGACGTCGTCGGATCACAGAGTTTCCGGGATTTTCCGCGGTCTTCCCGCCAATCCCGGTCACGGTCGGAGCGTAGCGCAGCCCGGTAGCGCATCAGTCTGGGGGACTGGGGGTCGCAGGTTCGAATCCTGTCGCTCCGACCAATATAAGGCCCTGAAACCTAACGGTTTTGGGGCCTTTCCAATTTCAGCGCCATAATCCAGAAATCGCTCGGGGTAACGCCTGGGGTAACGAAGCGCCTGGATTTGTTACTCTGCGCAGCTCTCCCCACACTGCGGGATGACACTTGATCACCTTGCCGTCGTTGTGCCCTTGGTGCCGGAATGTGTTCGGATCTGATAGGCGTTCCGCGCCTAATCGCATGAAAATTGGTTCCGTGTGTGGGGAATGCAAATCTTGCGTGTTAACTGCGGCGTGGTAACAATATCCCGGCATCAGCGTTGATGGTGGGGAGGTTCAGTATGGAGTCCGAGATCGCGGTCTCATTCCGTTTTGTTGGTGGGGATGCAGATGAACACCAATTGAATTTTTATGATGCTTCACGATTTATGTATGGAGCGTCACGCTTCATATACACGCTTGAGCATTTTCGCCAGACAGGGCGTGTTCTTGGAAAAATTACAGAAAGAGTTAAAGTTGATTATCGGGTTGCAACGCCGCAGCCATCCAGTTGGCTTTTAGATATACTTGTCGTTGCTGCGCCAGCAATCAACGAGGCAGCAATAAAAGTTCCGATTGATGTTTTGGTTGGTTGGGCTAAGGAGAAGCTGCTTCCGGCAAAGGATTCCGCTACCAAGGGGATTCAGCTTGTTCGTGAAATTGAAGGCGAGAAAACAAAGCAATCAGAGGAGGAGACAAAGCGCGTCGTTGCCATGACTGATACCGTTAATAACGCGCTTTCTATTGTTGAAAAGGCAATAGAAATATCAAAATCAGCACCAACACCTCCAAATCAGGATTTGATAGACTACCAGAGTGAGCTTATTGCAGCGCAAAGCCGTGCTATTATGCTAAATCAATACAGAGATCAGTTGTCGATGATCACTGGTGATCAGGAAAATGCGCTGCTCGCAAAAGCTCATGCGCAAGTTGCTGAGATGGGCAAACCTCTAATTCGTTCTGCCGGTCGGCTTGAGATTACAGCCGGTAACGAAAGACGACCTTTGTCCTCCATGAACCGCCGCTCTATGGCTTCGCTTGGGGGAAATGAAGAAGACCCGCTTCCAACGCAGCTATCAGGTGATATCCTTCGATTTGACAAGGCAAATGGATGGGGGAAGTTTCGTTCTCCTGTGTTCAAAAAAGATGTTCCTTTCGTTGTTCCTGCTGCGAGGAAGAATAGACTCCGAGGTGTTGTTCTTGATGCCATGAAAATGGATGGAGTTGTTGTCTCATTTTATATGGTTCGTGACAAACGCCGGGTCGTAAAATATTTGGTTTTTGATGATATTATTGATGTCGAGGTTGAGTAGCAGTCGGACTCCCTGCGCCGATCTCCTCGACAAGACAGGAGATCGGCGCTAATTTTTTTGAGCCTACCGGTGCGGCTTTTTCAAACCGAGGCATCGCGATGCCTCCCGAGAGGGAGATATCCGATGATCCAGTTTGATAAGCGGCTCGTGTCGAAGAAGGAGCTCAAGAGCGTCTGCGGCATCCCGTATACGCCTCAACACATAGGGCGCCTCGAAGCGGCCGGGAAATTCCCCAAGCGGGTAAACCTGGGGCCGGGTCGGGTCGCGTGGGTGATGTCCGAGGTGGATGCGTGGGTGAGCGAGCGTATTGCCGAACGCGATACACCCTCTCACGAGACTTCCTTTTGACGGGGCGGGGATGGCCGGTGTGCACAACCGGCCATCCCTTTTTGTGGAGGACTTGGGCGGTATGGTGGTGGCGCAAGAGCTCGCGAAAGCCTTCGGCGGTGATGATTGGGAGGCCGTCAAGGCGGCTATGGGTTTGGTAGAAGCTGCCGGGCTCTGGCGAGATGCGCTTTTGCTCGTGCGAGATATCCGCAGGCCTTGCCCTGCCGTCGCTCGCGCTTTCCACTCCGTCTGGATCGAACGTGGGCACAGAATCCGTGAGCATGTAGGTGACGACGTTGCAGTGCTTGACGCCCTGCACATCCTGTTACCCCCCTATGAAGGCGGTACCGTCACCCTGTATCGTGGGGAGAGCTTCGAGCGATGGAATGCAAAGCGATGCGGGAGTGCGTGGACTACCCGAGAGGAAGTTGCCCGCATGTTTGCTCGGGGCCTCAATGCGGTGAAGCCGGATGGCGGTATATTGCTTGTAACGGAAGCGCTGTCGGGGGCGATCATTGCCGCCCCGAATGAGCACAGCATCTATCTCGGAGAATACGAATACGTCGTGGATCGTCGGAATCTAACCGCCGTCCATCCCCTGGAGCGCTTCCCCGCGATTTGAAATATCGGGTGCGGTGACAGTTGGAAAGTCCGGTCGGATTGCCCCGAGGTACGCAAGAGCCTCTGCCCGTATGATCGGATCGGAGCACCATGACAGCCCGCCCTCGAACCGCTTGGCAACGAAGGCCGGAATGGCTCGGGCGGCAAGATGCTCTCGAAATCCCTGTTCGAGGGCTTGGCGTTCCTCCTCCGGCTGTCCGTCGATAAACGCCATGATGGCGGCTTTCTCGTGGGCACTGTCTGCCTTGCGTCTGTTCGCTGTCTTGGCCTCAAGCTCCTGGCGTTCATGTTCGGCTTCCAGCTCGCTTTGACGGGCCTGGGCTTGGTCTTGGGCGAAGAGGGTAGGTTGCGGCCTCCAATCCCCCTCAATGGCGCTGCGGAGCCATCCGGCGGGGTTGTCGATCTTCTCCTTGCCCTTGATCCGGCGGGCAAGGTCGGTGGCGGCCCATTCCACAAGCTCCGGGTCGTGGGCCTGGACGATGGTGCGAGCGGCTTCCTCGGTCATGCCGTGGGATTTGAGGCGGGCAACAAGACGGCCAAGGCGGGGATCGCCGCCCATCGCGTCCGGGGTCGCGGCCTTGGTGTTCTTGGTGATGCGGAAGCGCAGCGCCGTGACCTTGCGCCCGGTCTTGATCTCCTCGTAATCAAAAGCGATATCCGTCTTGGCGTTGATCTCCCGCCGCGCCGTATCAACGACGCGCACCCGCAAATCCTTATAAAACGGGTAGTCGCTGGCCCCGATGCCGCAAAATCAGCGGAGGTCGGCAATGGTGACGAGGCGCGAGCCAATGGAGGCGTATTGCTTCAAAAGCTCATAAACCCGGATGGCGTAGGTGCTTTTCATGCCGATGGCGTATTTGAGCGCCACGGTGGTGAAGTTTTTTTTGAGGTCGAGGAGATAGGGCATGAGGGCAGGGGCAAGGCAGATTTCCACAAGCCCCTCGTTCCAATGGTATTCCGCCGAGGCAATCCAGGTGGCCTGGATGGTGACGTTGCGCCCGATATCCTCAAGGTCGATCTCGCGCTTGCGCAAGCGGCCCGTCACCTCTGCAATCTCGCGGTAGAGCCGCCCGCCGCCGTCCGATATGCCGATGAATTTGGCGAGGTCGGCGATCCGTACCCGGTAGCGCTTAAAATCCTTGTCATCCGGGCCGATCTCGGAAAACAGCCACAAGAGAATCCGTTGCTCTTGCAGGGTGAGGCGATAGCGGGCCTCGATCAAGTTATTGTGGCGCGTCACCAAAGCCTTTTCCGTCGGCTTGGTGATGATGACGTCTGACATGGTGGGGATTTATGAAGTAATGCGGCCATTGTATGAATAATGGGACGTGAGTCAAATCAATGTCCCAATTCACGGGGTATTCGTCCCACTTCACGGGGAAAATGTCCTTTTTGAGCGGGGAAAACGTCCCATTTGACGGGGTTTTTGTCCCAATTAGTATTGAGAAACGGCTTGTAGTATGTGAAATCAACAGATGGAAAACATTTAAAAGATTATAAAACAAGAACAACACCGCGTGCGTTTGTGTTGTTGTATTTCTGAGTTTTCTTTTAAGCCTCCTCACGGGGGCAATCGCCAGACACGCGAGCAACGGCCTAAAATCAGGGATAGGGGCGTTTTGTGGTCGTGTCGGCTATCTCCGGGCCTCCGGAGGTCACTCGCCTCTCTATGGGCCTAAAAAGCGGCCTATCGACCAAACAGCCGGGCGAGCAACCCCGGCTTGTTGGGAGGCGGGAGGAGGCGGGTCGTCAAATCGTCGTGGCGCTGGCGTAGATCGGCAAGCTCTCGCTCGTAGCGTTCGGCGCGTTCACGTTCGGCCCGTTCACGTTCTTCCGCTTTTCGTGCCCGCTCCCGGAGTTCTTCGATCAGCTCGGCCCGGATTGGTTCCGCCACGACTTCGGCGGTAGTGGTCGCGTCGGTTCGCGTGGTGGGCATGGCTTTGGGCGATCAGAACACCCGGATCAGTTCGGCCATGAGGAAAAGCCGCTTGCCGCTCTCCAGGCGGATTTGATCGCGGCCAATGTCGCCGGAGGCAATCTTGCGCTCGATGGTGCGCTTGCTAATGCCGAACGCCTGGACGGCTTCGGAAAGGGTAATGGCGGGCTGTGTCATGGTGTGCCAAGTAACGGGGTAAAATGTCCGGTGGCACTGTGCCACCCACGCCAGTTTATTGATTTATCAGGAAAATCAAGTGTGACAGGCGGTGCCGTGTTGCAATATTGGCATTGTGCCAATCGTGCCTATTCAAAAATCCGTGCCGGGCTCTTGTCCGCAAGCACCCATCCGTTGCCGAAATCCTGTTTCACATTTTCGAGGCAATTGAAGGCGATAAGCTGGAACGAGCGGCTTTCCGGAAATCCGGGGGTTTCCATGAGCCGATCCATAACCCGCTTTGCCAGGGCGGCAGAGCTCGAAATGGACAGCACACGCCCCGCCGTCTCGATCCCGAAGGCTTTGGGATATGCGTCCGTTTCAAGGGCTTCATGATGGCCCAACAATTGCCGGGCAACTCGCTTGGTGTCCGGGAAATTGTGGATTTCGAGCGCCACGGCCCGTTGCTTGGTTCCGGTATCGAAGAAAAGAAGCCCGTCCGGGATGATGTAGTGGTGGCTCGGGAGATCAACGCGGCAGACCGAGCGCATCCGATGGGCACCGCTTCCCCGATTCGAGCCGGTCTTGTCGAACTCGTGGCGCATCTCCATGCACTCGCGCCGATCATCCGCCGCAATCCAGGCGTCGAAGGCAATGCAGGCGTCGATATAGGCGGATCGGTGCTCGAAATCCTTTGAGAACTGGACGCCCCCGACCGGGTACAGGATTTCCGACACGTCCCGCCGCTCGATCTCGGCCACCACCTCGGCTCCCAGTTTGGTGAGGGAGTAGACGCGGGGAATTCGCCCGGTTGTCGAGAAACGGGGGAATTCGTGGGCTTGCACGAGGTTGTCAACTTGTCGTTTACACAGTGGTGCGAGCACGTCGGAGCGGATATGCGATGGGGCTTTGGCAATACCGGCATCGACCATCTGGCCAACGGTGAGATAGCGATAGCGGGCAAGCGCGAGCAAGGCCCGTTGCTGGGGTAGGGAAAGGGCGGCAAGCGGTTGGGTGATCCGTTCGCGCCGCCTGGTTGCTCGGGTCTTTGCTCCTGGTGTGGTTGGTTCGGTCATGGATGAGCCGTGGGGTTAATCGATGGGATACTGCGCTTGGGCAGAAACGGGAATGGCCGTGGCCGAGATCGCGGCGGGGGTGCGGTAGAAGCGCGAAATTTGAGCCTCCCGAAGCTTGGCCCATGCCTCTTTTGAAATCGCCCCCTTGGTCTTCACACGGTGCGACGGCATCCGGACGATTATCCCGGATCGGGCTCGATGGCTCTGCGCCTTGATATGGAAAAAACCCGTGGTGAGCTCCTGGAGCTCGCCCAGGTCGGCCCCGGTTTCCTCGGCCATGCGCTTGAGGGTGAAAACGGCATTCTTGCCGGTGATCTTCACCCCTGTATTCCCGAGGATCGCCCTAAGCAAGTCCGGGCTCATGCCATCCCCGAGTATCTGTTGCGCGAGGGTGAGATGCACCCCGAATTTTCGGGCCTCTTTCAATATGAAGGCAATGCTGTCCGAGATGTAGTTTTGGCACTCGTCAACGAACACATGCACCGGAACGCGCTCATTCTCGGGAATTCGCCCCTGTTTCAAGGCAAATACCTTGAGGCGGGCGATGATAAACTTTCCGATAAGGTTGCTCGTTGTCTCTCCGATGTCGCCGCGTCCAAGCCGAAAAATAACCACGGCGCGGCGCTTTAATAGCGCCTCGAAATCGAAGGTGCTTTTCCCCGAAATCATGCGCAAAAAGACGGGGTTTCCCTGGAACGCCTCAAGCAAACGCATCCGGATGCCGCGCTTCGTTATATCGGAGCTCTTATCCATGAAATCGCGGCGGAAATAGTCGCGGTACATGGAGCCCGTCAATACCTCGTCGGCATACTGTACCCATGCCGCGTTTTTCGTGTCGTCCATGAAGTCCATAAGATCGGCCAGGGTAGAGCCGGGAGCATTCAAGAGGACGGTAAGGCACGCGGAAATGAGCGTGCGCATCTGCGGGGTGAATTCGAGTCCTTCGATGAGCTCCGGAAACACCTCGATCAACTGCTTTACGATGATCGCTATATCGTCCGGGTTGCGCTCTTCTTCCGGGATGTCCAGAGGATTAAAAATTGGCGTCTTTCCGGGGGAAAGCGACGGATCGATATATACGAGCCTCTTGCCGTCCTGGAGCTCCGGCCATTTTGCGACCTGTTCGGCCACGTCTCCATGTGGATCGATCAGGACGACGCCCGTCCCGGTGTTCGCTGCTAAGTAATTGTAGAGTATAACCTTAATTGCCTCGCTCTTTCCCGAGCCTGCGCCGCCGGTAATGTAGGTGTGCCGCTTGCGATCATCTTCGGCAATGGGGAGCTTGGGCGAGCGTTCAAAAAAAACTGAAAAATCTCCGAATTGTCTGCGCTCAGAAAGCGAATATATCCGGCTTCCGAGGCGCCGAAATTTTGTGCGATCCTCTCGCTTTCTTTGCGTTCTTTTTCATATTCGAGAAATTTAGTTTGATAGGCAGTATTTTGCCGCTCGGCAACGAGTGCCAGGGCATACGGGCGCTTGGCCGGGTCGCTCTCGATGGAGCGGGCGAGGGCTTCGATATATTCGGGAGCGGGTTTCAAGGGCTTCGTCACGCCCTGCATGGAGGCGAGGCGGAAAAATTCCTCCCACCTGGGCAGACCCGCGAGCTCCGCAAAACTGTCGGCCACGTCACGACCGAAAGACGGCGTTTCCGCGATCCGGAACGCTCCGAGCTCCAGGCATTCCCCCGAATCATCGGGCGTCCCGAGGTGCCGGGAAAGCGCCGCGTCCAACATCTCCTCCACCGTTTCGGACAACGATCCCCCCTCCCAATCTCCGGACGCACCGGCCATCCATCCGGCCACGGTTATTGCCTCGTTTTCGGCTCACGTTTCGGACAGCGTTCCGGCTATTTTATTGGACAGTCTTGAAAAGTCAAAAAATTCCAATAACTCAAAACACTTACTGCCTATTGGTCAATTCGCATCCCTCCTCATTTCCTCCTTTTCGTCGGTTCCTTCCTGTCCCCGTCCGCCTCGCTCGTGCCTCGCTCGCCTCCCTGGCCCATTCAAGAACCGCCCAAAACTCCGGAACTCGTCGGGACGCCCGCCCATTCGGACGGGCGAGCCAAGAGGCAATCTTTTTCAATGTGTTGCGAGGCGTTTTTTCGGCGAGAAAAATCGCCTCAAGCGCCGTGCTGCCGGAGCTTTTCGATCCAGGCGGCGAGCTCGTCATCCGATGGCCTGCCCGATCCCTCGAACAAGCCGAGCTGCCGAAGGAGCAAAGGAATCTCAATGCGGCTCGTTTGTTGGGCGTGGGAAAACTCGGCATTGCGAAGCTGGCTCCGCAGGGTTTCAAGCTCCCTGATGGCCTGATCGCGGAGATTTTCGTGATCCCGTTCGTTCTGCCGGTGCCGCTCCTTCCGCTCATCTGCTTCCGCCTGGATTTTGGCGAGAGCCCGAGCCTTGATGATGTCGGCCATAGCACCGGAAAAAGCGCGGTTGCTGTCCTCGCCCCGCCGGAGGGCGGACAAGAGGCTTTCATTGAGCGCATTTCCAGTCTTCTCAACGATCTTTCCGTGGAGCTCTTCGCGGAGAATTTCCAGGGCTTGGCCGTGGTTCTGCCGGGAGAGCTCGAGGGCTCCGGCGTTCTGTATGCGGGCCACTTCGAGGGAGGTTTGGGCGGTGAGCGCCGCGCTTTCTCGCTTGAAATCGAGCTCGTCGCGTCCGAGGGCCAGTTGCCCCGCTGCGTGGAGTTCCCCATATTCGACCTTGCGGACTTCGAGGGACATGCGGTCGGCGTGGTGTCGATCTTCTTGGTATAGCCGCTCTGCTCCCTGCTGGAGCTTGGCACTTTCAATCTGGGCGTCCAGGTCAAGCCGGGCGCTCTTAATCTGCAAATCGGCTTCGGCCTGGAGCCGTTCGAGATAGGCGGCGGGGTTTAAAAGATCGCCGAGCATTTTGCGCGTCGTCATGGGCTACCCTCAAATCTTCGAGAGCTTGTCGAGTTGCCGATCTTGGCGGGCCTCTTCCTTATCGGCAACGTCCGCCGCGATTCCCGCGAGCCCGTGGGCTTCGGCAATCCGGAGCTTGGCCAATGCCTCCGCCTTTTGCTTTTCGATTTCAGCTATTTCATGAGCGGCCCGAACCTTTCGTCCTTCGGGCGAATTCCAATACGCACGCTCTTCCTCTTCTCGTCGCCGCTTCTCCGCTTCCCGCTCTTCCTCTTCTAACCTTAGCTGTATCCTTTGCTGTATTTCCTCGTTAATAGCTTCTGCCTCCCGCAAGGATTTTCTATGTAAAGCGCGTAATGCTTCCTGCTCTTCATTAAAGCGACCGGTCACATGATTTGTAATAATATATGAAACTGAAATAATTACAAATGTTGGGATGTATGATTTGACCCATTTATTGATAAAGTCACCCAAGGTATGAGGAGAGTTAATATATGCTATTGCGACGGCTCCAAGTCCCACAAGAACAATGGCAAACCAAAGAAATAACAATATCCGCTGAAGCGGCATAAATATGTTAATCATGATAGCGCTGCGGAAACTGCTGCTCATGGCGAATTGTCTCCCCCCGGATCACTTATTGTGATCCGCAAATTTTTGCAGAATCGCAAGGGGAGTCAATGGTTATCAAAGGCAAGGCGTGGAGCCGTTAATCGCAATTCACGTCGGACATTTTTGAAAAAAGATAGTTAATGAGTAGTATAAAACTCAAAAACGTTTGTATATAATGCAGATATTCGTAGACTGTTCAATGTATAAAGGAACAATTGTCTTTTTACAGAACCCCATGAAACCGCACTCCATACCGCTATTCGTCGCCTATTACCGCGTCTCGACTGATCGACAAGGCCGCTCCCAGCTCTGACTTGATGCACAACGCGAAGCGGTTTTTCAGTACGTCGAGCGGATCGGTGGCGAATTCACGGGGGTATTCGTCGAAGTGGAGAGCGGGAAACGGGCGGATCGCCCGGAGCTCCAAAAGGCGCTCGAATTATGCCGCCGGAAGCGGGCAACCATCATTATTGCCAAGCTCGACCGCCTCGCTCGATCCGTCGCCTTCATCTCGAACCTCATGGAAAGCCGGGTCGAGTTCCTAGCCGTCGATATGCCCCAGGCATCCCGCCTCACGATCCACATCCTCGCCGCCGTTGCCGAACACGAACGGGCCATGATCTCGGAGCGGACAAAGGCGGCAATGGCGCAAGCCAAGCTCCGAGGCGTCAAGCTCGGCAATCCCCGGCTTGATAGTGGGGAGGCGACGCGGGCGAATGTCCAGGCGGCGGATGCCTTCGCCCGCAAGGTCTACCCGGTCATAGAGGACATGATTGCCGAAGGGCTCTCCCTTCGAGCCATGGCGCGAGAGCTTAACGAGCGGGGTATGCGAACCCGCACCGGCAAGCATTGGGCGGCAAGCACGGTGCGGAATGTGGTTTTGTGGAATGGAAGGCTGGTTTAAGGGGTCACAGAATATCCAGTGGTGGCAGGCCATTGACGATCTTCATGGTCTCCAGGCTTACCGTAATCACCCGCTGGAAGAGCTCCAAGGGATAGGCCGGATTGTTCATGGTCTCATTGGCCCAATCGTTGGCGTCGTTCTCGATGCCGCTTTCCTTGTGGGTGGTGACGGCTTGGCGCTCGATCACCCATTCGAGGGCGGGTTTGCCGTTGACGACGTATTCGTAGGCTTCGAGCGGGATGCCGGTCATGGTGACGTTGTGGTTATAAATCACCGTCGTCTTGTCGTGCTTCGCCCCATTGGTTCCCTTGGCAAATTTCATCTGCACCACGCGCCAATCGGCGGGGGTGAAGCCCTCGCGAGGCTTGGATAGGACGAGCTCGACGGGGTACGGGGTGACGCTCTCATAGCCGACGTGCAATTCGGCCAGGGCACGGCCAGCCTGGACGAATGCCCGGAAATCCTCGACCGTCTTCACGGCGGGGATGCGTGGCAGTTCCTTCTTGAGGTTGTCGGCATAGCTGGTGCGATAATCCTCGGAATGGAGGATGCCGTAGACGTAATAGAACAGGTCGTCCTTGGTGATCGTCTCTCCGGGATAGGCTTGCCGGAAATGCTCCAAACCGCCATCGGTGATCGCATCGCGGCGCGTGTACTCTGTCCGCTCCGCCGCCTCGAACAGGTCGTCATCCTCGGCAAAGAGGTTGCGTTGCTTCTTCGCCCCGGTCGGGCGCTTGGGATCGGCCTTGGTCGGCTCGTAGACATAGCGAGGGAAGCACTGGATTTTTGCGGGGCCCTGTAGGTCGGGTATCAGATCACTAATGAAACACGCAAAATCCATGGTGGCGCCCATGCCAACGACCCATATGACACGGTTACGCGTATCTATATTTGGAAAAATTTTAGGCATTTGATAGACGCGATTGTTCATAGTCCTGTTAAAATACAGAAACGCCTTAGAGAATGGCCTAAAATGACATTCGACAATGGAATTTTCATCAAATGAATACCTCTTCATGGAAGCGATATCAATTTTTTGCTGAGCATCCCATGAAAACTTCTTGCCATCTCTGTTGATGAATTCATCAACCCTATCGGGGTCAGCGCAATCTTTGACAAACCTGTCAACCTCTGAGTTGTAAAATTCAATTGAGCGGATGATATTGCCTCTAAGGGTCATTTTAGAAAAATTATAACACCAAGCATCTCTATTTGTTTTTATTCCGCTAGAATAGTTATCAAATAAAACTAGCGCGTCATTCCCCTTTTTGTCTCCAAGGAAAATCATATCGGCAATGCATTCATTCCTCTTATTTAGCCAATCGCCGTGCTCATCGGGGATGATTGCTTCCCATCCATTCGCGTCGGAAATAGCTGCAATGCTTCCAAATTCGGCAATGCACTTGAGCTTTTCATCACGGCTCATATAGCTCCCAATATTGCGGAATAGAATTTTGCCGTGATCGCAGGAGTTTGGATTCTTCACGAGGATGGAGATGGCAATAGGAGCCCGACTACCGCTAGCGAATATTTTTCCCCCTTCTTTGCGCGATAATTCTCCCGAGGTACGCTGGTTGCCGCGCAGATGGAAGACATAGAGTGTGCTAAATTCCTCAGCGAGACACTTCCTTAAGCCGTTGGCTGCATTGCCCTCAATCCATCCAGCATTGCTGACAATACCAATAATTCCACTGTCACCTATCCGATCAGAAGCCCATCGGATGGCTCTGATATAGCTATCATAGAGGGAGTTCTGAAGGGTGGCCGAGGAGTGAGCCGCATAAGTGGCGCGAATTCTTTGGTCAAGAATCGGATAATTGCGATTTTGATTGTTATCGTTGGCGCTTCCTTGCCCGGCAGAGTAGGGAGGGTTACCCATGATAACGCGTATATCGAGATTCCGTTGTCGCGCCAGCCGGGTACTGTTGTCGCGAGAAGTCGTCCTGTCGAAAAAGCTTTCTTTGCCAGCAGGCAAATTGAAAGTGTCAGTTAAACAAATTCCGTTGAATGGCGTATAATCGCCGCCTGCAATGCTATGGTACACCTGTTCGATGTTGATCGCCGCGATGTAGTAGGCCAGAAGCACGATTTCATTAGCGTGGATTTCGTTCTCATATTTATGAGAGAGCTCTTCCTGCGTGATAAGGCCGCTTTGTAGAAGGCGGGTAACAAATGTGCCGGTACCGGTGAATGGATCGAGGATGTGGACGTTCCGGCTCCCGAGCGTCTGGCCGAATTCGCTTTGGAGCACGTCGTTGATGGAATGGATGATGAAGTCCACCACTTCAACCGGCGTGTAGACGATCCCCAGGCGCTCCGCCATTTTGGGGAAAGCATTATGAAAAAATTTGTCGTAGAGCTCGTAGATTAGCTTTTGCTTGCCCGCCACTGTTCTGGTATCCGCCGCCCGCCGCTTCACGCTTTCGTACATGCGGGTGAGTGTTTCGGATTCCTTCTCCAAGTGGTGACGCTCCAGGACGGAAAGGACGCCCTGCATTGCCTTGGAAACCGGGTTATGTTCCGCGAAGCTGTACCCCTGGAATAGGGCGTCGAAAACCGGGCGGGTGATGAGGTGCTGTGCCAGCATCTCAATCGCCTCGTCGCGGGAAATACTGGCATTCAAATCCGCGTGCAAATCTGCAAGGAAGGCGTCGAATGCCGCCATTTCCTCGACATTCTCCGGGTTGTCCAGGATCGCGGTCAGGCGGGTGATGTGGGTGCTGGCGATATCGGCAATGTTTTTCGCCCATTCGTCCCAATACAGGCGGTTGCCGCATTTCTGCACCACCTTTGCCAGGATGGCGCGTTCGATATCTCCGATCTCGAATTCGAGCTCGCCTTGCTTCGCGGTGCTCTCGGTCGTGACGGCCTTGCCGATGGTGTGATTCTTTTTTGCCGCCTGCCCCTGCGATTTCAGGCCGGTGGATTCCTCGCGGCGGGGCACGGCGATCTTGTCGGTGACGGCGATCACCTCCATTCGGGCGCGATCCTGGCCATCGAACTGCATCCGGTTAATCATCGCGTCGAACCGGTCGTCATGCGACCGGAGCGCCTGCAAGACCTCCCAAACGACACGATAGGTCTGGTTGTCGTTCAGGGCTTCATCGGGGCTCTTGTCGGCAGGGATCACCACCGGGAGGATCACATAGCCGAGCTTTTTATCCCCACCGTGGGGCTTGCGCATGACGCGCCCGACCGATTGCACCACGTCAACTTGCGAATTGCGGGGCGTAAGGAAGAGCACGGCATCCAATGCCGGGACGTCCACGCCCTCCGACAGGCACCGGACGTTGGATAGAATGCGGCAGGTGTCTTCGGGGGCGGGGGACTTGAGCCATTCGAGCTTCTGGTTCTTCTCCGCCGCACCCATTCCGCCGTCCACATGATCCGCCTCGCACCGAAGACGGCTGATCGCTTCTGGGTTCTCCGGGTTCTCTTTCAGAAGTTCGGCGCGGTACTCGTCGATCACCTGGGCGAAGCTGGCGGCAATGTGCTTCGAGCTGATTTTGTGGGTTTTGCCGCCCTTCTGCAATTCGATCACCTGGGCGAATGCAACGGCCCGCCGCATGGGGGCGGGATCGAAAGCCAGGTCGTCTTGCGAATCCATCTTGGACAACGCCCGCCAGCACCCGACGATCTTGGCCGCGTCGTTGACGTTGATGCTGTTCTCCGCATCGGCAAGGAGCCGTTGCAGGCTTTTGCTCACATGCGCTTCGCTGATCGTGAGAACGATCACCTTGTAATCGCAGAGGATTTTGAGGTCGTTGACGGCTTCGGAAAACGACAGGGTGTGCAGCGTCTTGCCGAAATCCGCCTCGGTATCCATGGAATAGAGAACGATGCTATCGGTCTGAGCCTTGGCCTTTGCCGCCGTGCCGTAAACCCGTGGCGTTGCGGTCATATAGACGCGCTTGTTGCCCCGGATCACCGATTGATCGTGAACCTTCACGAAGGCGGATTCGTCCACCCCCTCGAAGGTCGCGCCGGTAGTGCGGTGCGCCTCGTCGCAGAGTATCAGGTCAAATTCCGGCAATCCGTGGGCGTGCTGCGCCTGTGCGATCACGTCGATGGAATGGTAGGTGGAGAAAACGACGCTCATGTGCTCACCGTCCTGGCGGTGCAGCAGGGCGCGAGCGAGCGAACGCGGGTCGGTCGTGGCAGGATACTGGAGCTCATGCGCGAGCATCTCAAAGTCGTCGGAATCCGCCCGCCGTTTTTTCCCGACTTCGCTATCCGAACAGACGGCATAGCTGTGCAGGGGGATGCCCGCCTCTTGCGTCCATTCGGTCAGAGTTTGGGAAAGAAGGTTGAGCGAAGGCACGAGAAAGAGGACGGTGCCACCGCCGCCCGCCATGCGTTCGGCCAGACGCAATGCGGTGAAGGTCTTGCCCGTGCCGCAAGCCATGATGAGCTTGCCCCGGTCGGCATCCCGCAAGCCGTTCATCACGTTGTCGATGGCGGTTTCCTGGTACTCGCGGAGCTTTTTGCCTTCCTTGAGCGGAGCCGCTCCGGTTTCCGGCGTGTAGGCCGCCCAATCGATCTTGCTGTTTTCCAGGTCGTACAGGGAAAGCAGATTGACCGGCGGGAACTGATCCGCCACCGCGTCTTGAAGCTGGTGGGTGCTGTCCGTCGTGGTGTGGACGATCAGACGGCGGGCAAAGTGCTTCTTGCCGGAGGCGGTGAAGAAGGTGCCGAGGCTCTTGAGGTAGAGCTTGGCGTCATCGGCATAGAATTTAGCCTGGATCGCGTGAAGATCGCCCTCGGTGGTTTCTGCGACAAGATCGATTCCGGCATCCGCTCCCGGATCGGCGTTGCCACGCTTCACCCATTCCGCTCGCCATTCCTCCCAGAGCCACACCTTTCCCGCGTACAGGTCGGCGTAATACGGCTCCTGGGTCAGGTAGACTTTGACAAGACGTTCGAAGTACGTCCCTTTCTCGCGCTCCGTCGCGGCGGTACAGCGGAAAGTCTCCAGAATGGCGGAAAGGGCGGACATTCGGATAGGCTCCAGCGATCAAAGGCGGAAAAGATGGCGGTTCGGATAATACCCGCCCTTGTGGTTGTGTCCAGGTTTGGGAATCGCGCCCAATGCCTTTGGTGGTATTCCGTTCACCTCGACCGATAAATTTGGAAATCGGCGGTCGTGGTATATAATGTCAGGGATACAAGCTAACCCCGTGATGTGCCATGAGCCCCAATAGCCAACAAGCCACCATCGAAACCAGTGTCGAAGGCATCCGCGATGCCGTGGTGAAGGCCGGTTTCCGACCGGGCCGCAAGGTGCGCGTCCAGGTCGAGTATGTGGACGCGAAGGAAGTCCGGGAAGCCGAGCTTGCCCGCCTCACCGCGATCCTCGACCAATACCCCTTGCCTCCGGAATTCCAGGGATTGAGCGAGGAGGAGGCAATGGCGCTGGCCGATGAGGCGATTGCCGAAGTCCGGGCAGAGCGTCGGAACCGTAGCAAGTAACCGCCAACCATGCGCCTCGTCATAGACTGCAACATCTTCATTTCCGCCGCTCTCACCCCGGCAGGCACTTGCCGCCTCGCTCTTGCCGAGGCGGTGAAGAACCACGAAATCCTTCTGAGCGAAGAAATCCTTGAGGAATACCGGGAGGTCGCGAACCGCAAGAAGTTTGTGGCGATCCGCGACCGAATCCACGTCCTGATCGAAGAGGTCGCTTTACGGGCAACCTTCGCATCCGCCGTCTCTTCCGGGGAAATTCCCGGCATTTCCGATGAGGACGACGCTGTGTATGTGATCGTCGCCGTGAACGAGGGGGCGGATGCCATCGTCACCGGCAATACCCGCCATTTTACCGCCCCATCCTATGGCTCCGCCCTGGTCGTTTCGGCGCGGGAGTTCCTGGATATGGTCGGTGGATGAAGACGCCTCGGATTGGTCGCGTTGCCGCTTGATAGAATGTAGAACCCGCCCTCGAAGGGGCGGGCTTAGTTGTTTCGATCATCCCCGAAGTCGCACTACGTTCGCCCCCACGGGGCGGATGAGGATTTCGAGCTTTCCGGCCCAAGCCTCCAAGGCGTGCCGCTTCTCCCGCAAATACCCATGCCGGTTATACACCGCCGTGATCCCTTCCGCCTTACCGGGCGAATGGTTGAGCACGCGGGAGACGACATGCGGCGGGATGTCGTCGCGAGCCATGCCGGAGGCCGCCGTCCGCCGGAGATCGTGAAGCGTCCAGCGGGCAAGCGGGGCAGGGGCCTTGCCCGTCTCGTGCTCGATCCGCTTGAATTCCCGGACAGTGAGCTTGTCCATCCGTTCCTTGCCGTCCGAGAAGCCCGAAACCGGGCCCTTGCCCGTGGTGGTGAAAACGAAATCCGAAAGCATGGGCTTGTCCGCCTCCGTCTCGACGGCGATCCGGGGAAGGGAGCGGAGGAGGCGGACGGCTAAGGGGGAAAGTGGCACCTCATGGAGCCTGCCGCCCTTGTTCTTGGCGGCGGGGATCGTCCAAACCGGATTATCCCCCTCCAGGTCGGTAATCTCGCTCCAGCGGAGGTTTGCCCCCTCGTCGCGGCGCTGCGCCGTCACGAGAAGGAATTGCGCGAGCGAGCCGAAGGGATAGCTCGTCTCCTCCAGGATCGGCCAGAGCGTCCGGATTTCCTCATCCGAAAGCACCCGATCCCGGCTCGTCTCGTTTCCGCCTGGATCGCGGATGCCGATGCACGGATTGACGGTCAGGCGATCCTCGGCAAGGCACCAGTTGAAGAACGCCTTGAGGTTGGCAAGTGCCCGGTTTGCGGCAACGGGATTGCCGCTTTCGACCATGCCGGAGAGCACTTCGCGTAAATCCGCTTTCGAAACGTCCGAAAGGGCACGATCCGGCCACTTGGCGAGCAGGATTTTTTTGAGCGGGCGGCGGGCCTCAAGCTGTGAGCGCGGCTTGAGGCGGGAGATATGGGCCTTCTCATACGCGGCAACCGCCATGCGAACGGTGTATGTCTCGACCGGGGCGGCGGCAGGAGTGGCGAGGCCGAGCGTGCCGCCTTCTCCCTTCTTCTCTCGGGGGTGTTCCCCCTTGGCGCATAGGGTGATCCAGTCGCGGGCAGTTTGGCGGGCATCCGCCAGCGTTACGCCGGGGCCGTCCTCCTCAAGCTGGGCCTTGCCAATGGTGAGGCGGACTTGCTTCCCGCCGATTCGGGAGAACAGGACGAAGGACTTTTCCCCCTTGTCCGTCACCCGGAGGGCAAAGCCGGGCATGGCCGCGTCGAAGTGCTCCACCCGCTTTCCGCTGGGGGCGGCGGGAAATCGCTTGATCGCGGCGGCGGTCAGTGTCTTCTTTTCCTTCGCCATTGGCCCAGGCTCCATCTCGGGGTAACACGGGGTAACAGACTTGGCAGGTTTTGGGGTATTTCCCCATGTTCTGCCATGTTATCCGGCCCTGAGTAGAATGCAAGGAAACCAAGGCATTGGGTTGTTATGTGGTTGGGCGATGTTCGGCTATGTTCACCCCCGAAAGTCCCGTTTTGAAGTCTGGGGGACTGGGGGTCGTGGGTTCGAATCCCGCCGCTCCGACCATTATAAGGCCCTGAAACCGAAAGGTTTCGGGGCCTTTCCAATTCAGCCCGGTTGACCATTTCGGCCCAAGCGTCTATTCCCGACCATCATGACGCACGCACCGCATCTTTGGCTGGCGCTGTCGCCCCACGGTTTCGGCCATGCGGCCATGACCGCGCCGGTGGTGGCCGAACTGCGCCGTCGGCTGCCCGGTCTGCGCTTGACCATCCAGACCACAATTTCCCGCCCTTTCCTGGACAGCCGCTACCACGATTTCACCCTGGTTCCCGACATCGCCGATTTCGGCTTTCGCATGCTGTCCTCGGTGGCCATTGATCTGGAGTCCAGTGCCGCCGGCTATGGTGCCCTGCACCGCGACTTCGACCGCCTGATCGATGCCGAGGCCGCTCGCCTGGCCGCCGCCCGGCCCGATCTGGTGCTCAGCAACGTCGCCTATGTGCCCCTGGCCGCCGCCGGCCGGGCGGGAATTCCCGCCGTGGCGCTGTCGTCGCTGAACTGGGCCGACATGGTGGCACACTATCTGGGCGACCGCCCGGACATGGCGCCGGTCTTGGCGCAAATCCGCGCGGCATACGGTTCGGCCCGTGCATTTCTTCGCTGCATTCCAGCCCAGACCATGACGTTGCCCAATGTCATCGATATCGGCCCAATCGCCGCGCCCGGCCGCAACCGGCGGGAACAGATCGCCGCGCCGGGCGAAAAGCTCGGGCTGGTCGCCTTCGGCGGCATCGATCATCCGCTGGCCCTGGATGCCTGGCCCAGGCTGCCCGGCTGGCGTTGGTTCCTGGGTGGCGGCCAGGTGCCGGATCGCCCCGACATGGCGCCCTGGCAGGCCTCGGGCCTGACATTCTCCGATCTGGTCGCCTCGGTCGATGTGGTGGTGACCAAGCCGGGTTATGGCACCTTCACCGAGGCCGGCATGGTCGGAACCCCGGTCCTGTATGTCGCGCGGCCCGATTGGCCGGAATGTCCGCACCTCGACAATTGGCTTCAAGCCCACACCCAGGCCCTGTCCATTTCGGCGGAAAGCCTTGTCGATGGCAGCCTGGAAGCGCTACTGCGAAGGTTGTTTTGTTTGCCGAAACAGCCGGTTGCGGTTCCAACGGGGGTGGATCAGGCGGTTGATGTCCTGCTTTCCGCCCTTGGCGCCTGCGAACGTAGTTAGTTTATCGAACATTCATCTCGTGCAGGCATCGAATGGCGTTGACCGAAAAGGCGCCAGCGGACAATCTTCAACGCCATGGATACCGGATTTTCGCTGCTCTATGTCACGGCGCCGTCGCGCGATGTGGCGATGACCCTGGCCCACGCCCTGGTGGGCGAGCGGCTGGCGGCCTGCGCCAACCTGCTGGGACCGATCCAGTCGGTCTATTGGTGGGACGGCAAGGTCAATGACGAGCCGGAAGTGGCGCTGATCCTGAAGACCCGCACCGAATTGGTCCCCGAGGCGACGGAACGCCTGCGCGCCCTTCATCCCTATAGCTGCCCCTGCGTGGTGGCGGTGGCCATCGATGGCGGCAATCCGGCCTTTCTGGGCTGGCTGGCGGCGGAAACGACCAGACTTTAGACGGCGGGCAGCTTTAGACCGCGGGCAGGGCGACGGTGGCGGCGGCCTGGCAGGCGATGCCCTCGCGCCGGCCGGTGAAGCCCAGGCCCTCGGTGGTGGTGGCCTTGACGCTGACCCGGGATTGGGAAATCCCCAGGATTTCGGCGATGCGGGCGCGGATGGCCGCCCGGTGCGGCCCGACCTTGGGGCGTTCGCAGATCACCGTCACATCGACATGGACGATGCGGCCGCCTTTGGCTTCGACCAGACTGGCGGCATGGGTCAGGAAACGGTCGGACGACGCACCTTTCCAGCGCGGATCGCTGGGCGGGAAGTGGTGGCCGATATCGCCGGCCCCGATGGTGCCCAGCAAGGAATCGGTCAGCGCGTGCAAAGCCACGTCGGCGTCGGAATGACCCTCGAGCGTCTGGTCGTGGGGGACCAACACTCCGCCCAGCCACAGCCCTGATCCCGGTTTGAAGCGGTGAACGTCGAAGCCGGTCGCCATGCGGGTCTCGAACATGCCCTGGAAACGGGCCTCGGCGCGTTCCAGGTCGGCATTGGTGGTGATCTTGACGTTGTCCTCGGCCCCCTCGACCAGGGCAACGCTCAGGCCGCAGGCCTCGGCCACCGCCGCGTCGTCGGTCAGTTCGCGCCCGGCCTGGGCCCGATGGGCGGCCAGGATGTCGGCGAAGCGGAAGCCTTGCGGCGTCTGCGCCCGCCACAGGCCGGAACGGTCGACGGTGGCGCCGATCAGGCCGTCTTGGCCGCGCTTCAGGGTATCGACCACCGGCAGTGCCGGAATGGCGCCCGGCTGGGCGGCCAGGGCGGCGACGACCCGACCGACGGTGCCGGGATCGACGAAGGGGCGGGCGCCGTCATGGATCAGCACCAGATCGGGGGAAAGGCCAGTCAGGCTTTCCAGCCCCAGCCGCACCGAATCCTGGCGGGTGGCGCCGCCATGGGCCGGGTCCAGCAGGCCCAGGCCGGCGGCGGCTCGGTCGTAAAGCTCGCGATCGTCGGGATGGATGACCACCCGGACGGCGGAAATGACCGGATCGGACGCCAGGGCCGCCAGGGTGTGGCGCAAGACCGGCCGCCCGGCCAGGTCGCGATATTGTTTGGGGATGGCCCCTGCCATGCGGTGTCCGCGCCCCGCCGCCACCACCAGCGCCACTACTTTCGCCATCAGCACGCCATCCTGCCTGTTCGGCGGCAAATCTATGCCGGCCGCGCGTGCTTGCCAAGTGGACGAGCATCTTTGCCTGGGCGGAAACAATGGTATAGTCGCCGCCATGTCGGGTTCGATCCTTCTCAACCTTCTGGCCCTGGTCAGCCTGCTTCCCGCCGCCTTGCTGGCGTTTCGACCAGTGGCGGCGCGCGACGGCGTGTTCTGGGGCGTGATCATCTTCGCCGCCGCCGGCTCGGGCGCGTGGGCCTGGCTGCAATTGTCGCAATCCTGGCAGACCGACCTGGGTGTGGCCCTGTGGGTCAGCATCGCCACCACCGTGCTGTTGTTCGCCGCCCTGGCGGCCTTTTCCCGGGTCGGATGGCGCCTGGCGCCGCTGGTGATGCCCTATCTGCTGCTGCTGGGCCTGTTGGCCTCGGTAATCAGCGGGCACGGGCAGCCGATGGTGGCCAGCGCTCCGGCTGTGTGGCTGGACCTGCATATCCTGGTGTCGGTGCTGACCTATGGGCTTTTGACCCTGGCGGCCATGGCCTCGCTGGCGGTATTCCTGCAGGAGCGGGCCCTGAAGAAGAAGCGCCCCGGCCCGTTGACCCGCATGCTGCCGGCGGTGGTCGAGGGCGAATCTTTGAACGGACGCCTGTTGATGGCCGGCCAGATCATTCTGGGGCTGGGGATCGCCACCGGCATGGCCACCCAGTATTTCGAAACCGGATCATTGCTGCGCCTGGACCACAAGGCGCTGTTGTCGCTGGTGTCGTTCGCCCTGATCGGCGCGTTGCTGCTGGGTCACCGGGTCTGCGGCGTGCGCGGCCGCCTGGCCGCCCGCGTGGTGTTGGCGGCCTATCTGCTGGTCACCTTGGCCTATCCCGGCGTCAAGTTCGTCACCCAGGTCCTGCTGTAACCTCGGTCAGGGTGACGAAAATGAAACCGCCGACGATGGCGGTGAACAAGGTGACCGCGACCAGCCCCTTCCAGCCCAGCGCCTGCTGGCGGAACAACAATCCGGCGGTGGTCAGGATCGCCACCATGCCGAAAGCCACCGCGATCTGTGAATCGTTCATCGGGTCCCTCCCTGTCATCGGCGATCAGGGTGAGCGATCGCCAAGGTCGGCGCCGTGATGACGGTCAAGCAATGAAAAAGGGGGCCGATGGCCCCCTTTCCCCGAAACAGCGCGGAACCGGCCTACTTGGCCTTGTTCCAGGCGCAATATTCCTTCTTGGCGCGCGGGTCGGTGAACGCCCCCTTGTCGTCCGACAGCTGGCGCCACGCGACCGATCCGTCCGGCATGCACACCGGGTCGAAGAAGGAACCGGCCGGTTCGCCACGGCCGGCACAGGCAGCCAGGGCAAGGGTAAGCCCGAGAGCAGCAATAACCTTCATGCATGTCCTCCTTCGTAAAGTCATCAATCAGACGCAATAACGCGCCGCGCGATCATTAGGAGCCGATTCCGCTAAAGAGTCTAGAGGGGTTCTGGAAAAATCCGCCCTTGGGCCTTGTCAGTTCAACCGGAAACCGTGCCGAGCGAAGATTCCCTTCGCCTCGGGGCCGGCCAGGAAGGCCAGGAACGCCTTGGCGGCCGGGGAAGGGGGGGCGGCCACCAAGGCCGCCGGATAGACCACCGGGGCATGCAGGTTGGCCGGGAAGGTGGCCAGCACCTTGACCTTCCTCGACATCGCCGCGTCGGTGGCATAGACCACCCCCAGCGGCACCTCACCGCGTTCGACCAAGGCCAGGGCGGCGCGGACGCTATCGACGCGGGCCAGCTTCGGCTCAATCTGGTTCCATTGCCCCAGCGCCTGGAAGGCCTGGCGGGCATATTTCCCCACCGGAACGTGATCGGGGTCGCCGGTGACGATGCGGCCGTCGCCGGCGAGCTTGGCCAGCGAGGTGGCGGAATCGATGGCCACCCCGGAAAGCTTCGAATCGCTGGGCGCGATCAGGACCAGGCTGTTGCCGAACAGGTTCATGCGGCTGGCCGGGTCGATCAGCCGGCGCGAGGCCAGGTAATCCATCCATTCCAGGTCGGCCGAGATGAACAGGTGGGCCGGCGATCCGTTTTCGATCTGCTTGGCCAGGCCCGACGACGCGGCGAAGGACGGCTTGATCCGCCCCTGGCCGGTGGCGGCGAAACGCTCGCCCACCTCGGTCAGGGCGTTGGTCAGCGAGGCGGCGGCAAACACCGTCACCTCCTGCGCGGCCACCGGGCCGGCGGCGGCGCAGCCCATCAGGATCAGCGTCAAGGCGTGCAAAAGGCGCTTCATCGGTGCAACCCCCTGGTCGGCGAGCGATATCCAGTCAGATATCATATCCGGATGGATACAGCAACCTTGTCGGTCAGGAGCAAGCGGCCGGGGACTTCTTGCCGGTGCACCCTTCAGGGGCTTGCGGCAGTTCGTCGGCCAGCAAAAGTTCCATCCGGGCCAGTTCATCGGCCACGGCGGCCTGGGCCTTGCTTTCGATGGCGCGGTAAAGGTCCAGGACTTCCCGGCCGGTGGCGGTCAGGGTGGCGCCTGCGACCGAGGTCGCCAGGACCGGCTGTTTCAGGGCGCGGTTCAACTCGTCGATCAGCAGCCAGGCGCGGCGATAGGACATGCCCTGATCCTTGGCGGCGGCGGTGATCGAGCCGCACCGGTCGATGGCGGCCAACAGATCGGCCTTTCCCGGCCCCAGGGCGGCGAAGGAGCACAGGCGAATGCGCAATTTCAACGAACGCTTATGACGATGCTCGGCCATGCGAGGTCCCCGGAAATCAATGAGACGACGGGCCGTTGAAAGCGGATTTGAGCGCGCTTTCCAGCGGATCGAGGTCGTCTTGGATTACACCCCAGATACGCCGGGTATTGGTACGGAAATACTCGTGCACAGGAAGAGAACCGAGCGGACGACGACGGGATTGTTCTCGAAGGCGGCAAGGTTCATGCCCTCGGTGCCGGCCTGGATATCGGCGATGGCCGCAAGAATGTCTGCGATCCGATCCCGGTGCCCGCGCGGCATCAGAACACCCGGACCTGATCGTGCTCGAACGCTTCCCGCACGGCGGGGCGAAACGAATCGACCTCGCCCAGATCAACGGGACGGCCGAGCACATCTTCCAGCAGCAGCCGAGTGTCCTCCATGCGGATCAGCGAGAACGAGCGGCCGGGTTCGATCTCGACGGCAATGTCGATGTCGCTGTCGTCGCGCGCCTCCTCGCGGGCCAGCGACCCGAACAGCGACAGATGCGCGATGCCACGACGGCGAAGTTCGGGTTCGGTCGCCTTGATCTGCTGGACGACGTGTTGAAGAGTGGCGGCCATTGAGGTTTCGTCTGTTGCTGGTCAAACTGCTTGATCAAGGATAGGGCGGGGCGGCGCTGGCCGCAAGGAGGAGAGGGTGCCCGAAAATGCGCGGTCAAAACCTTCCCTGGTTAAGGGTACTGTCACCGAAACTAGAAGGATCGGGGCCAGGGGAAATGGGGTCAGAGTCCATTTCCCGCTAGCCCATTTCTGCAACATCGATGCAACGCCGCTCGACGGTGGTTTCGCCTGTCTTTCCGCCCCTTCCGTCCTTCGCCCTTCGGTGGCAGGATGCGGTCGAAGTTTGATCGAGGGGTGATATGTCCAACTACACCAGAGCCGAACGCATCCTGTTGAAGACCCACCCTGAGTACACCGAGAAATGGGTGCAGAACCTTATTGCCGAAGACCCCTCCATTCTCGGGCTGGGCGATTTGGTGTTTCGGCAAAGCGAGCGGACTCAGCCTCGGGCTGGTCGCCTTGACCTGTTGCTCCAAGACCCAGACACGAAACGCCGCTACGAGGTTGAGTTGCAGTTGGGGGCCACGGACGAAGCCCACATCATCCGTACCATCGAGTATTGGGACATCGAACGGAAACGTTATCCCCAGTACGACCACTGTGCGGTCATCGTCGCTGAGGACATAACCAGCCGCTTCCTTAACGTGGTCTCGCTGTTCAACGGAACGATACCGCTTGTGGCAATCCAGATGCAGGCGTTCAAGGTGGGCGAACACATCACCTTGGTCTTTACGACCGTAGTGGATGAAATGAGCCGTGGGCTGATAGACGAGGACGAGGAACAAGAAACTGCTCCTGCCGACCGATCCTTCTGGGAGCAAAAAGGGAGTCAATTGGCTGTCGGCATGGTCGACAAACTCTTTGAGATAATTAAAGAATTCGATGCTGGCTTGGTTCTTAAATACAACAGGTCGTACATCGGTTTGGCGAGGACGGGACGGGCAAACAACTTCGTCACCTTCCGCCCTCAACGCCGCTCGCTCGTTCTTGAAGTCAAATTGCCACAGTCTCAGGAAGTTGATGCAGAAATTGAAGCGTCTGGCATGGAGACATTGACATACAACAATACTTGGAAGTTCTACCAGCTTCCATTGTCGAACGGAGACATTGAGAAGCATGGCGATCTGCTCAAGAGGCTGATGAAGCAGGCTTATGACTATCGGAACGGCTGACAACCGCTTTGGGGTCGCAGGAGGCAATGCGATTCGCACTGTTAGAGGGGCAGAGAAATGGGGGCAGAGTCCATTTCCCGCTCAGCCGCCGGGACGGCGCGACACACGTGGATTTCCCCCTGACGCCCGAAGGTCGAGAACTGGTTTCGATTGAAATTTGGCGGAGAGCTCGTGCCGAACCTTCTCGGATTTAAAATCAATGCTTTACCCCACCTCCAAATTTACGGTTCCGGTGCGCAGTGCACTCAATATCGCCCTCACAAACCCGCACCACGGTCGGGATTGCCGCCTTCGGCGTCGTTCGGGCGCGCGTCATCAGCGCGCCCTCACCGAACCCGGTGGGGTCTTCGCCGAACCGCATCCACCAAAAAAGCCCCAAGGCTCGCCTTGGGGCTTTTTTGGCGGATGGGGTGGGATTCGAACCCACGGTAGGGTCGCCCCTACGCCGGTTTTCAAGACCGGTGCCTTAAACCGCTCGGCCACCCATCCGCGATGCGCCCCTTTGTAGCGGCACGGGCGGTCCAGGGCAAGACAGCGGGCGCTAAGAAGACGCCGCCGCCACGTAGCGGGCCAGCTTGGTGTCTTCCGCGACAGTGTGGCTGACAAACCACTGAAACAGGAACCGGCTCATGTCGGTGGCCCGCGCGGAATCGACGATGATCGATTCGATGTACTGGCGCAGCTCGTTCAGCAGGCTGATGTGAATCTGGTGGTGGTGGTCGAAGTCGGGATAGCCGACATCCAGCATCAGCGTCTCTTCGCTGTAGAAATGAAAATCGGCGTATTTGAAGATCTCGGTGGCGGTGCGGCGCAGCCGGTCGGGCAACGCGTCGCTTTCGGCCTCGGCGCCGAATTGGCTGACCAGATCAAGAAAGACCCGGTGCTCGAAATCGATGCGGGGATTGCCGGTCTCGTATTGCTTCTTCCAAGCCGCGTCCATCTTCGCCCGTTCCGCCTCTCGACTATCCGGTTCAGCATAAGCCAAACCGGGGCAGGCGAAAAGCGGATCAGTTGAGCGGGCTGGCCGCCCCGATCGCCTGACGGTGGAAACGCAGCAGGTCGTCACGGCTGGGCGGCGTCTTGGTCTCGCCGGCATGGCGGCGGACGGCGGCCAGCATGCGGGCGGCTTCCTCGCCGGTGGGGTCCAGGCCGGCCTCGCGGGCGGCGTGCAGCACCGAGGTCAGGCCGGAATGCTTGCCCAGCACCACCCGGTGGGCGCGGCCCAGGTCGCGCGGGTCGATGGCTTCGTACGAGCGGCGGTCGCGCAGCAGGCCGCTGACATGGATGCCGGATTCGTGGGTGAAGATGGCGTCGCCGACGATGCTTTTGTTGACCGGCACCGGCCGGCCCGAGGCATCGGCGACCAGGCGGGAAATCGCCGCCAGGTCGGTCTTGGCGATGCCGGTATCCAGTCCGTACAGATGCTCGAGGGCCACCACCACCTCTTCCAGCGGCGCATTGCCGGCGCGCTCGCCCAGGCCGTTGACGGTGGTGCTGACATGGGTGGCGCCGCCCTTGACCGCGGCCAGCGAATTGGCGGTGGCCAGTCCCAGATCGTCGTGGGCGTGGATTTCCAGCTCGATGTCGCAGGCCGCGCGCAAGGCGACGAAAATGTCGCGGGTGTCGAACGGGTCCATGATGCCCAGCGTGTCGGCAAAGCGGAAGCGCCGGGCGCCGGCCTGTTGGCAGGCCTCGACCACCCGAAGCAGGAAGTCGCGGTCGGCGCGCGAGCTGTCCTCGCCGCCGACCAGCACGGTAAAGCCCTGGTCGCGGGCCTTGGCGACCATGGTGGCGATGTGGGCCAGCGCCCAATCGCGGTCGCGGCCCAGCTTGGCGGCCAGCTGCAGATCGGACACCGGCACCGACAGATTGATGGTGGAAAGGCCGGTGCGGGCGGCGGCGGCCAGATCGGTGTCGTGCATGCGGCACCAGGCGATCAGCCGGGCCGACAGCCCGGCCTCGGCCAGGGCGCGGATCGAGGCGATCTCGTCCTCGCCCATGGCTGGGATGCCGATTTCCATTTCCGGCACGCCGGCCCGATCAAGGGCACGGGCGATTTCCAGCTTCTCGGCCAGGGTAAACGCCACGCCGGCGGTCTGCTCGCCGTCGCGCAGCGTCGTGTCGTTGACCACCGGCGCGAGCGCCGTTTTCTTGACCACCGGCGCGAGCGCCGTTTTCTTGACCACATGCGCGGTCATGATGGTCACCCGCACTTGCCGGTGCAGGCGCACTTCTTGGCTTGGGCCGGGTTCTCGAACTTGAAGCCGGCGCCGTTGCCGTCATCGACATAATCGACCTTCACGCCCGTCAACCACATGGTTGACGGCGGATCGACCAGCACCTTCAACGAACCGAAGGTCAGCACTTCGTCATTGTCGGCCGGTTCGTCTTCGAGGCTCATGTCGTACTGGATGCCCGAGCACGATCCGGCGTTGACCGAAATGCGCAACGAGGCGGCCTGCTCGGCGCACAGCGACGACAGGACGGACACGGCTTTGTCGGTGATGGTCAGCATGGCGGGTCTCCTTGAACGGAAACGGGGGGCTGGTGTTTTCTAAGCAAAGGCGGTGCCAAACGAAAAAAGCGCGGAAATCCGCGCTTTGTCCGAAGGGCAGGGGCGACAATGTCGCGAACCCGACAGGCCTTTGTCAGGCCGACTTCGCCAGCAGGCTCAGGCCTTCCTCGGCGCCGAAGCAGATGACGACGTCGGTGCAGGCGGCGCAGACCGGGCTTTTGCACACCAGCACGCCTTCCTGCTGGCACAGTTCGCGATAGAAGAATTTCTTCCACTTCATGTCGCGGCTGTTGGCCATGGCCAGCGGACCGAAGGCGATGGCCATCAGGCGCGACAGGTCCGTGCGGTCGGTCAGTCCCAGATCCTGCCACAGATGGTTCGATTGCAGGCAGCGGCGGGCGACGATATGGGCCAGCCAGATCCCTTCCGGCCCGGTCAGGCTGGAATTGTCCAGCAGCAGGCGGCGCAGGTCGGGCTCCTCGATGCTGGCCGGTTCGTCGCCGTTGCCGTCGGGGGCGAAGAACTGCGCCAGATAGGCGGCGGCATGGGGGAAGTGGGCCAGGATCAGGCTGGTCAGCGCGTTGGCCGACAGACCCAGGCGGGCATCGAGGCCGTCATCGCCCTCGGATGCCGCCAAGGCCAGCGGACAAGCCAGCAGATGGCGGGCGAAGTCGCTGGAACGATCTTCGCCCCCCATCAGGACGCGATAGAGGGAGTGAGCATCCATCGCGATCCTCCTTGGGCTCAGGCGGCCGCCTGGGCCGAATGCTTCTGGGCGTTGGTGCCGCACACCGTCTCGCACGACGAGCAGCCGATGCAGGCGCCCGACTTGTCGACGGTCATCACCTTGCGCTCGACCTCGACATCGTCGTCGAACGGGTCGCACCACTCGCCTTCGTCGTCGATGCCCATCAGCTTCAGGACGCCCTGGGTGCAGACCTTGAAGCAACGGCCGCAGCCGATGCACAGCTCCTTGTCGATGCTGTCCAGATATTGCGGAACCCAGGGGGTGCCATCGCGGGTGGTGAAGGTCACGGTCATGTCTTTGCTCCTTGTGGGCTATCAGGCGTCGGCGACGGCGGGGTAGGTCTCGATCGAGGTGACTCCCTCGACGACGAGTTTTTCTGCTTTTTCAACAAGCTGCGCCACCGTCTCGAAGCCGAAACGATGGAGCTCGCGGACATGGGCCTTGACCGCGACCAAGCGGCCGGCGATCAAAAGCACCCGGCCCCAGCCTTCATGGTGGATGTTCAGCATCGGCACCACGGCGCGGCCGGTTCGTTGTTCCAACTCGATGGCGACGGCGCCATAGAACTTCTCGACCCGGGCCAGGATGTCGGGATCGGGATCGCCGAACATCGGCATCTCGCGCTTTTCCGCCTTGGTGACGATGAAGGGGGACAGCAATTCCTCGTCGGAATCGGCGTCGAAGGCGCCGCTCCGATCCTCGGCGCGGATCAGGCGCACCAGGCTTTGCACGATCGGATGGGGAATGGTCTCGATATCCATGGTCGGTCAGCCTTCGTCATCGATGAAACGTTCGTCGCCGCCTTCGGAATCCTTCAAGGCGCGGCGCAGCCACGGCGGCGGATTGGTCTTCAGCATGGTCTGCACCCGGTCGATGACCGCGGTGATGGTTTCGTCGTTGGGCAGCTTGATGGGATGGACCTTGGCGCGAACCACCCGGGCCGCCGCCGGGCCACCGATGGCGCGCACGAACAGCAGCGAGGTGCCGCCCAGCGCATCGATCTTGGTGGCCAGGCGGTCCTCGCCCTCGTCATGGTTGCCGTCTTCCTGGGTGACGGTGCCGAACTGCACCGCTTCCAGGAAGGCATAGGAATCCGGGCCGACATCGTAGAACAGGAAGGTCTTGGCGCTGGCGAAATGCGCATCGACGTGGGTGCGGTCGTGAGTGGCAAAGGCAAGTCGCATGTGAGCTCCTTTCACGGGTCGATGGGCGGGATCGTCAACCAGCCGCAGGCGCCGCAGCATCGGCCACCTCCATCGGATGGGGGGTGGCGGCGTGACCGTGACCGGGATGGTCGATCAGCACGTTCGCCAGTTGGAAGATCAGGTCGCGGGTGCCGCGATAACCGATGGTGACGCGGTGCGCGCCGCCCAGGCGGTCATAGACCGGGAAGCCGGCGCGGAAGTGGGGGATGCCCTGGTGCTGGCAGGTCAGGCGGGCATTGGTGTTGGAAATCACCAGATCGACGCCCCCGGCTTCCAGGATCTGGTCCTCCAGATCGTCGAAATCGCCGACGATCACCCGGTCGCACGGCATCTCGGCCAGGAAGGGCTGGGGCAGGGTGGTGACCGCCGCCGCCAGCTCGCCGCCCATGTCGGCCAGCAACTTGCCCCAGCTCCACAGGAAATCGGGCTCGCCGGCCACCGCGAACGAGCGGCCGCCGAAATAGAAGTGGCCGTCCAGCATGGCATCGACCAACTGGCTGCGGGCGCGGCGCAGCCTGGCCGGCACCGGCTTGCCGGCGGCGGTGGACAGGCAGACCATCAGGCGGTCGACCGCTTCCAGGCCGGTCAGGCGGTCGAACACCAGGAAGGGAACGCCGGTGCGTTCGTGCAGCGCCTCGGCGGCCCCTCGCATATGGTCACCGATGGCGATGGTCAGCCGGGCCTTGCCCATGTGGCGGGCGGCCTCGATCGTGGCGCCGCCCAGGGTGGTGGGGATGAAATGGTCCGGCACATGACCATCGACCGAGCCCGACAGATCGGGCAGCACCACCGGCTTCAGGCCGAACATCTCGACGATGTCGCACAGATGCTCGATGTCGCCGGGGGTCAGGTGGATGCCGGGCAGGATGTTGATGCGGGCGCCGTCGGGGACCGAGCCCGAGACCGGCTCGACCAGATTGTTGATGATGGCGGTGACCGCCTTGCTCCAGCCGGTTTCCAGCGAGCCCTCGAATTCCGGCGCCGACACCGGCACGACCTTGGTGTCGGCCAGTTCCGGATTGCGGCCCAGGATCACCTTCAGGTCGCCTTCCATGTCCTCGCCGCGGGTTTCGGTGAGAGCGGTGGAAATCAGGCCGATCACCTTGGGCTTGGTGCGCTTGGCGATGTTGACCAGCGCCGGCTCGACATGGTCCATGCCGCCCAGGATGGTGGAAATCTCGTTCATCGCCGTGGTCTGCAGCGGGATGGCCTCGCGGAAGTGGCGCACCAGCATCACCAGGGCGAAGGCGGTGCAGCCTTGGCTGCCGTGCAGCAGCGGCATGGTCTTGTCCATGCCCATGAAGGCCATCGCCGCGCCCAGGGGCGCCGACAGCTTCAGCGGGTTCGACGAAACGGGATGTCCGTGGCTGACGATCAGGGCCATCGGCTTACTCCTCGATTTCCCAGGGGGCCGGCTTGCGGATCTGGGACCAGATGGGATTGGAAAGGGCCAGGTCGATCTGGCGCACGAGTTCCAGCATGCCGTCATAGCCGGCATATTGGTGGTGGCGTTCCTGGTTGATGTCCAACCACGGCGTCTTGGCCTTCAAGGCGACGAACTGCGAACGCCCGCCCGACAGCATGATGTCGGCGCGGCCATCCTTGAACATCTGGTACATGTCCTTGGGCGCGATGGCGTCGACCAGCTTGTCCTCGTCGCCGCCCAGGCGGTCCAGGGCCTTTTCCTTGTCGGCCTCGGTCGATTTGCGCACCGAGGTCCCGACCACTTCCATCCCCATTTCCTGCAAAGCGTGGATCACCGACCAGCTTTTGACGCCGCCGGTGTACAGCAGCACGCGCTTGCCGGCCAGGCGGGCCTTGTAGGGTTCCATCGCCGCCCAGGTCTTGGCCTCTTCCTCGGCGATCAGGGTCTCGGTGCGGGTCAGCAGTGCGGCGTCGGCGCCCCGTTCCACCAGCATGCCGGCGATGGCGCGCAAGGCTTCCGAGGTGTCGGAAATGCCGTAGAACGAGCCCTCGAAGAACGGGATGCCCCAGCGCTCCTTCATCTTGCGGGCCAGCGTCACCAGGGCCTGGCTGCACACCACCATGTTGGCCCGCGCCGTATGGGCGGCGGCGACGTCGTTATAGCGGGCGTCGCCGGTGATGGCGGTGCGCAGGCGGATGCCAAGGCGGGCCAGCAGGTCGCGGACCAGATCCATCTCGCCGGCGACGTTGTATTCGCCCAGGATGTTGATGTCGGTCGGGCCGGCATCGGTGGGCTCGCGGGTGCCGATGACGTAATCGATCAGCGCCTCGCCGGCCAGGCGGTTGCCCAGATTCTTCGAGCCCACGAAGCCCGGGGCCTCGACCGGGATGACCGGGGTGCCCATGCGTTCGGTGGCGGCGCGGCAGACGGCGACGATGTCGTCGCCGATCAGGGCCGACACGCAGGTCTGATAGACGAACACCGCCGGCGGATGGTGCTTGTCGATGACCCGGCGGATCGCCTTGTACAGCTTCTTCTCGCCACCATTGATGATGTCCATGTTGGACAGATCGGTGGTGAAGCCGCGACGATAAAGCTCGGGGCCGGTGGTCCCGGTATTGCGGGTGTCCCACGAATTTCCTTCGCAGGCGATCGGCCCGTGGACCAGATGAACGACGTCGGTGATGGGCTGCAGGGCGATCTTGGCGCCGTCGAAGGCGCAGCCGCCGGCGGCGGCTCCCGGCACCAGCTGCTTGCCGCAGCCCTTCTTACGCTCGGACGCCGACTTCGCCTGATTGGTGGCGCAGCCGGGTTCGGTCATCAGGTCCTGGATCTTTTTCTTGAGCATGGGTGGCGGCCCTCCTCAGTCTTCGATCTCACTGATGCAAAGGGCGGGCCAGAAGTTGGAATGGCTCGAATCCGCGCCTTTCCGCGCTGTTGTCGGATGTCGTTGTCGGACATGCGACAAGGGGGCGACAAAAAACCCGGGGCCTTGTCGCCAAGGCCCCGGGCTATTGTGATCGTTACCGCTGCAGGGTTTAGCGGGTCAGATCGTAGGAGATGTCCGAAGAGGCGTCGGCCACTTCGAAGACCCGGTCGAGGATTTCGACCAGCACCCTGAGAGCACCCTGATACCCGAAGGTCGGGAAGCGGTGGTGGTGGTGACGGTCGAAGATCGGGAAGGTCAGACGGATCAGCGGGATGCCGGTGTCCTTCTCGAGGTACTTGCCGTAGGACGAGCCGATGATGAAGTCGGTCGGCTCGGTGAACAGCAGCGAGCGCAGGTGCCAGAGGTCCTTACCGGCCCACACCTGGCCTTCGGCGCCGAACGGCGAGGAAGCCAGCAGTTCCTTGACCTTCGCTTCCCAATCCTTGCCACCGTTGGTGGCCAGGACGTGGGTCGGCTCGCAGCCCATTTCCAGCAGGAAGGCGGTCATGGCCAGGGTGAAGTCGGGATCGCCGAACACAGCGAACTTCTTGCCATGCAGCCAGGCCTGGCTGTCGGTGATGGCATCGACCAGACGGCCGCGCTCCTTTTCGATGGAGGCGGGAATGGCCTTGCCGGTCAGTTCCGAAACCTTCATCAGGAAGGCGTCGGTGGCACCGATACCCATCGGATAGTTGAAGGCGGCGGTCTGCTGGCCCTTGGAGGCGATCAGTTCCATGGTCTTCAGGCTGCAGAATTCCTGCAGGCTGATGGTGGCCTTGGCGTTGATGGAGTCGCGGGCTTCGGCGATGGTGGTGCCGCCGTCATACATGCGGTACTCGCCGTCCGAGGGAGTGTCGTACACTTCCGAGACGTCGCCGATCAGGGTGTATTCGACGCCCATGGTGTCGAGGTAACGCTTGATCTCGCGGTTGTTGGCGACCGCGTAGCCGTCGAAACCGGGGATGATGTTGATCTTCGAGCCCGGCTTGGCGGTCAACTGGGCTTCACGTTCCCAGAAGTACTGCAAGATGCCCTTGATCTGGTTGTCGTAGCCGGTGGTGTGGCTGCCGACGAACGACGGGGTGTGGGCGAAGGGGACCGGGAAGTCGGCCGGAACCGATTCCTTTTCCTTGGCGGTGGCGATGAAGGCCGACAGGTCGTCGCCGATGACTTCCGCCATGCAGGTGGTCGAGACCACGATCATCTTCGGCTTATAGAGCGCATAGGCGTTCTGCAGGCCTTCGACGATGTTGGTCAGGCCGCCGAACACCGCCGCGTCCTCGGTCATCGAGTCGGCGACGATCGGCACGGCTTCCTTGAAGTGACGGGCCAGGTGCGAGCGGAAATAGGCGACGCAGCCCTGCGAACCGTGGACGTAGGGCAGGGTGCCCTCGAAACCGGCGGCGGCGAACACGGCGCCCAGCGGCTGGCAAGCCTTGGCCGGGTTGATGGTCGCGGCTTCACGGGCGAAGTTCTTTTCGCGATATTCCCAAGTCTTGGTGTACTCGGACTGGGCTTCGACGGCCTCGTCGGTCGGCCGGCACTCGAACTGGGCCTTCTTCGAGGCGAACAGCTCCTTGTATTCCGGCTCCTGGAACAAGGAAATGTGGTCTTTGACCTTGGCAGCGCTCTGGGGCATGGCAACTCTCCTTACTACCTCCCCGCGCCCCCGTTTTGTGGGCGTCACGCGGGGAGGGGTGTTTTCCGATAAACCTCATACCGCCCGGCTGGCGAACCGCCCCGCGGGGGGCGGTTCTCGCCGAGACGGCGGGCTCAGGCGCCGCTCGGGCTAGCCGGTCGGCGGACCTAAGCCGACCGGTGTCAGGCAGCCTTCCAGGGAGCCTTGAACTTGCTCCAGATCGGGCTGTTGATGGCCATGTCCATGTCACGAGCGAAGATGGCGAAGCCGTCATAGCCGTGATAGGGGCCGGAATAGTCCCACGAGTGCATCTGGCGGAACGGCACGCCCATCTTCTGGGTGGCGTACTTTTCCTTGATGCCCGAACCGACCAGGTCGGGGCGGATCTTCTCGATGAACTTCTCGAGCTCGTAGCCCGAGACGTCGTCATAGATCAGGGTGCCGTCCTTGACGTAATCGGTGGTGCGCTGATAGTCGTCGTTGTGGCCGAATTCATAGCCGGTGCCGACGATGTTCATGCCCAGATCGTCATAAGCGTTGGACACGTGACGCGGGCGCAGGCCGCCGACATACAGCATGACCTTCTTGCCTTCCAGACGCGGCTTGAACTTGGCCATGATCTCGGCGACCAGCGGCTCGTACTTGGCGATGACCTCTTCGGCCTTCTTCTGGATGGTCTCGTCGAACTGGGCCGCGATCTTGCGCAAGCTCTTGGCGATCTGGCTGGGACCGAAGAAGTTATATTCCACCCACGGAATGTTGTACTTCTCTTCCATGTGGCGGCAGATGTAGTTCATCGACCGATAGCAGTGGATCAGGTTCAGCTTGGCCTTGGGAGCGCGCTCCATTTCAGCCAGGGTGGCGTCGCCCGACCACATGCCGACCACGCGCAGACCCATCTCTTCCAGCAGACGCCGGCTCGGCCAGGCGTCGCCGCCGATATTGTAGTCGGCGATCAGGTTGACGTCGTAGGGGCCGGTTTCCCACTCGGGCTTGCTCTTCTCGAACACCCAATCCCGGATGGCGTCATTGGCGATGTGGTGACCCAGCGACTGGGACACGCCGCGGAAACCTTCGCAACGGACCGGAACAACGGTCTTGCCGATGTCCTTGATCTTCTTCTTGGCAACGGCTTCGATGTCGTCACCGATCAGGCCGATCGGGCATTCCGACTGAACCGAGATACCCTTGTTCAGGGGGAACATCTCGTTCAGCTCGTCGATCATCTTGTCGAGCTTCTTGTCGCCGCCGAACACGATGTCCTTCTCTTGGAAGTCCGAGGTGATCTGCATGGTGACGAACGAGTCGATGCCGACCATGCCGTTGAAGTAGTTGCGGCGCTGGGACCACGAATACTGGCCGCAGCCGACCGGACCATGGCTGATGTGGACCATGTCCTTGATCGGACCCCACACCACGCCCTTCGAGCCGGCATAGGCGCAACCACGAATGGTCATCACACCCGGAACCGACTTGATGTTGGACTTCACGCCACAAGTGGAAGAACCGGCATCGTCGGTCTTCTTGACGTTGAGGTGACGGCCACGCTTCTTGGCGGCCTTTTCCGGGTACTGCTCGAGGACCTCTTTGATCAGGCCTTCGTGGAACGCAGCGTCGTTGGTTTCGTCGAGGCTCATGCCCCTTCTCCTTTCCTAGGGTTCCGCCATCCCCGCCGCCGCCATACGAGCGGCGGGGGGCGAACTACTGGGTCACGCAGGTCCGGATCAACCGGCGCAGAGGGTCTTTTCCTTGGCGGCCAGCTCGGCCAGCTGCTGCTCGTCCGACTTCATGATGCCGAACTCGAGCAGCATGTCTTCCAGCTCTTCCATGCTGATCGGGGTCGGGATGGTGCCCTTGCCGCCGTTGGCGTGGATCTTGGTGGCCAGCTGACGGTACTCGGCAGCCTGCTGCGAGTCCGGCTTGTACTGGATCACGGTCTGGCGACGCAGCTCGGCGTGCTGGACGATGTTGTCGCGCGGCACGAAGTGGATCAGCTGGGTGTTCAGCTTGGCGGCCAGGCTTTCGGCCAGGTCCAGCTCGCGGTCGGTCTGACGCTCGTTGCAGATCAGGCCGCCCAGACGGACGCCGCCGGTGCCGGCATACTTCAGAATGCCCTTGGCGATGTTGTTGGCGGCGAACAGCGCCATCATCTCGCCCGACATGACGATGTAGATTTCCTGGGCCTTGTTTTCGCGGATCGGCATGGCGAAGCCGCCACACACCACGTCACCCAGCACGTCGTAGGACACATAGTCCACGTCGTCATAGGCGCCGTTCTCTTCCAGGAAGTTGATGGCGGTGATGACGCCGCGGCCGGCGCAGCCGACGCCCGGCTCCGGACCGCCGGCTTCGGTGCACTTGATGCCCTTGTAGCCGATCTTCATGACGTCTTCGAGTTCCAGGTCCTCGACCGAGCCGGCCTTGGCGGCCAGGTGCAGCACGGTGTCCTGCAGCTTGGTGTTGAGGATCAGGCGGGTCGAGTCAGCCTTGGGGTCGCAGCCGACGATCAGGATCTTTTGATCCATCTCGACCAGAGCGGCCAGGGTGTTCTGGGAGGTGGTGGACTTGCCGATACCGCCCTTACCATAGAAAGCGATCTGACGAGGCATATGATGTTCCTTTCGCTAGTCTAAGCTTCCGAATGGGTCGACGGGGGCATCGGCCTCCGCCTCGGAAAGCTATGCAGCAAAGGGCGTGCCAACTTGGAAAAGCGGGCAACATTTCAATAAAAACAATACACTAACACTGTTTGTAGGTCCCGACACACCCCTGTCGGGAAGCCGACACGGTGTCGTATGCCGCACAAGGCGGGGTGGGTTTTGGTGGGGTCTCGCCTTGATTTGTTGCAAGGCACAAAGATTGCATGGTCTTTCCGGAACGTTCGGGAGCAGGCGGCAGTGAATCAATCGCCCAAAGTCAGTTTTGGTCAGTCCACCAACCTGGTTGGCTTGCCGACGGCGCTTTTGGCCAGCCGTGAGTTCAACGCCCATCCGGTGCCGCTGGACATCTCCGGTGCCCGCGAAATGAACAAGAACCTGTTCGAAATGCTGTCACATGCGCCGGATCTGGCCGATGCCGGGGTGGCCTTCCAGTCTTATATGAATGCGATGTTCGGCATCGATCCCGAGCAGCAGGAAAACAAGGGGCCGACCCGACGTTACCGTTCGTCGTTCCTGCGTCTTTTGAAGGGCTGGGGCTATGACAGCAACAGCCACGAGGGCGCGGTGCTGAAGGGCTGGGTGCAAAGCCGGTTCGGCCTGGTCCCCACCTTCCATAAGGATGTCATCGACCGCATATCCGGTCCGGTGTGGAACACCTATGTCGAAGAGAAGATGTCCAGCCGCTTCCACAACAACTCGATCTACACCCAGCTGGACATGCTTTACACCTTCTGCCAGTGGGCGTTGCGCCACTTCGGCTCGGAGGCCACGACCCACCACACCCTTTATCGCGGCACCAATTCCTTCGACGAACATCAGATCGTCGAGCGGATCGACAAGCGTCAGGTGGTGATTCGCATCAACAACCTGGCGTCCTTTTCCTCGGATCGCGACGTCGCCGGCTGTTTCGGCGACGTCATCCTGACCGCCCAGGTGCCGGCGGTGAAGATCGTTTTCTTCAACACCTTATTACCGGTTCATCCGCTGAAGGGAGAGGGCGAGTTTCTCGTCATCGGCGGGGAATACCTGGCTCAGGCCAGCTACATTTAGGAAAGGTCATTCGCATGTACGATGTTCCCTTGATGGATCGCGCCTTGGGCGCCTATCTGGGCTTCGCCGTCGGTGACGCCTTGGGCGCCACCGTCGAGTTCATGACCAAGGGGGAGATCCAGACCAAATACGGGGTGCATCGCAAGATGATCGGCGGCGGCTGGCTGCATCTGGCCCCGGGCCAGGTCACCGACGACACCGAAATGGCCCTGGCCCTGGGCCGGTCGCTGATCCGCAAGGGCCGCTTCGACGCCGTCGATACCTGCGAGGAATTCGCCGCCTGGATGAAGACCGGGCCGGTCGATATCGGCAACACCTGTCGGCGCGGCATTCGCCGCTATGTCATTCACGGTTCGGTCGAAGGTCCGGTGTGCGATGGCGATGCCGGCAACGGCGCCGCCATGCGGGTGCTGCCGCTGGCTCTGGCCACGCTTCACCAGCAAGACCGCACCACCGACTGGACGCTCAGCCAGTCACGCATCACCCACAACCATCCCTTGTCGGATTCGGCATCGCTGGCGTTGGTGCGCATGGTGCACGCGCTGTTGTCGGGCGGCGGCATGAAGGGGGCGCGCGCCGTCGCCACCGCCCTGGTCGATGAGCACAAGACCTTCCGCTTCGAGAATTTCCGCGGCCAAAGCTCGGCCTATGTGGTCGATACCATGCAGACGGTGCTGCACCACTATTTCATCACTGATTCGTTCGCGGATTGCGTCACCCAGACGGTCAATTACGGCGGCGACGCCGACACCACCGGCGCCATCGCCGGCATGCTGGCCGGTGCGTGCTATGGGGTGGGCGACATTCCCAAGGCGTGGCTGTCCAAACTGGACAAGCACGTCGCCGAGGAAATCCGCGCCCAGGTCCCTAAGCTGATTGCTCTTGGGCAATAGAGGCGGGGGCGGGCGCCTTGCATGAACCGGGGTGATGGTCGTGCTTGGGGCAGCCCTCGCCGATGCCGGTTCCGTTCAGCCCGATCCACGCCGCCACCTTGGCCTCGTCCCAGCCGACCATGCGGGTGTCACCCGCCTGCATCAAGGGGCGGCGGATCAGAAGCGGATCGGCCAGCAGCAGGGCCATCGCCTGGCTGGCGCTGATCAGTTCGGGAACGATTTCGCCGGACTTGACCCTGGGGCTCGCGCGGTTGAACCATTGCGCCGTCGGCAATCCGGTCATGAAGGATGCCAGCTCGATGCTGGTCCACGGATGGGTCAGCAGGTCGCGAACGTCGAGGCTGTGTCCGGAATCCGACAATGCCTTCTTCTGGCGTGCGTTTCCGCCGCATCCGGGCTTTTCGAAGAAAATCACATGGGCCATAGTCCCCTCCCTGATTAGGACAGCCCTCGCCGGGCGGGGCCTTCGGCCCCTTGGCCGCCGCCGCAATGGCGGCTGGTTTCACATCCGCATGCGGGCCGCGAAGGCGGTGACAACGTGAAGGAAAACGGGGGCGCCTCCGCCGGGAAGCGCCCCCTGTATCGATCTGCGCGCTTCCGCCACTATCGGCGCAGATCGATCTCGACACCGGGCTCGCCGGTGAACTCGACCAGGATATCCTCGTCCTGGACCAGGTACTGACAGGCCAGGCGATAGGCCGGCGGCATGTCCTCGACCTCGGCCTTGGCCAGGGTTTCCTTGCTCAGCTTGCCATTGACGGACAGGGTCAGCTTTTCCTTGTCGGTCAGATGGATGGCCTTGGGGGCGTTCTTGCCCAGGTGGGTCACCTTGATCAGGCACGAACCGCACTCACCGTCCTGGCACTGGAAGGGGATGGCGATGTTGGCGGCCTTGGCCACCGACAAAAGGGTTCCACGGTCGCCGGCCACCGCATAGACGGTGACGTCCTTGTCCAAAGTCGGGCCGCTGAAGGTAACGTTGGCCATCGATTGCGCTCCTCTCTCTCTTAGGGTGTCGCGCCCGCAAACAAGGCGGCGACTTCGGCCAGGCTCATGTCGATCGGGGTGATGCCCTCGACCTCCAGGAACTTCAGCTCGTTGCGGGTCAGGTCTCCCACCGGGACCACGGCGAAGCGCGGCCCGCTGGAATGTTTGATGATCGAGCGGGCGAAGGTCCGCAGGATCTGGTCGTAGAACCGGCAGCCCAGGAAGACGAAGCCGCGTTCCTTGCGGCGGTCCTTCACCGCCTGCGGAATGGGCAAGCCCAGGTCGATGTCGGTCAGCACCTCGACATAATCGGCGTCCGAGGCCAGCACGTCGCCGGCCGGCTGCGCCGCGCCGTGCGGCTTGTAGAGCACGGTGGCGGCCTGGGCGGCCTGGGCCTCGGTGGTTTCGGCGCCGTCGGAGCCATAGGCGCGGTACCACGGCGCGTCGCCGGTACGCCGGGCCTTCGAGGTGCCCTGGACCAGCGCCCAATCGGCGCGCGGCGCCAGGCATTGCGCCAGCGTGCCGTCGTACCAGGTATCGACGATCAGCGGCACGCCGGGCAGGGCGGCCAGCCAGCTGTGCAGGATCGACGGCGCCGGCACCGGCTTGAACACTTCAAGCATCAGCTTGTCGAGGGTGACGCGGTGGCGGAAGGTCTCGATATACTGGGCGGTGTGCCACAGATTGTTGCGAATCCGCCCCGGAACCGCCACCCGGCTGGACAGCAGGTGGGCAAGGTCGCGGGCGCCGACCGGCACCGGGCAGGCCTCGGGCGACAGGGTCAGCACCTCGGGGCCGAGGAAGGGAATCAATTGTCCGCCGGCGACCCGATGGCCGATATCGGAAACGATATCCCTAAGCGTGGCGGCGGCGTTCATGGGTTCAATCCTCGTCGTCGGCGAGCTTGCGGGCTTCGACGGTGATGGGCATGGGGGTGTCGGCCGGCATGTCGGGCATCTGGAACGACCAGCCGTTGCCGATGCGGATCACACCGCCCCACAGGCCCGGCTTCTCGGCGAACACCACCTTTTCTTCCAGGTCCTTCTTGGGGACGTAGATTTCAAAGCTGTCACCGACCTTGCGCAGGGTCACCTTCATGCCGAAGCCTCCAGGCATTCGAGTTCATGTCCGCGCATGCCTACCAGCATGCCGCGATCGACGAAGTCGATGGCGTAGACATAGAAGCGGTTGAGATAGGTCCCGACCGACTTCACATAGCCGACGTCACCGGTATGGATCAGGTAGGCGCCGATGGGCATGCCCGGATAGGTGCCGTCATTGCGGATTTCCCGCAAAGACTGGACCTTGTCCCCGGCTTCGAACCGCGGCGAGGAGTAGAGTTCGCTCTCGTCGGTCATCGGCGCCTCCTGAAACGGACGTCAGCCCTGGACGATGCAGCCGTCCGTCGGGCATACCGCGGTGCACTTCGGCGCATCGCCGTCGCATTCGGTGCAGGCCGAGGCCTTGATCACATAGACGTCGCCCTTCATCGAGATGGCGGCGTTGGGGCATTCGAATTCGCAGGCGCCGCAGGCGGTGCATTCTTCGGCGAGGATCTTCATGGCCATGATGGTTCTCCTTGGAAGGACAGGGGGGTCAGGCGATGGAACCGAGGGTCTGGCGGCCGTTCAGGCCGGCATACCAATCGGCGATGGCGGTTTCGATGTAATCGAAGGGATAGGCGTCGATGGCGGCGATGCCGGCGGCGGCCAAATCCTTCTTGGGGCACGAGCCGATCTTCGAGACGAAAACCGCCGCAACACCGGCCAAGGTCGGGATCAGCTGGTCTTCCAGCACGTCCTCGTCGCCCCAGCCGCCTTGGCAGTAATTCTCGACCTTGCGGTGACCGACGAAGCGGACACCGGCCTGATCGACCTCGTAGACCTGGAATTCGCTGGCATGGCCGAAATGCTGGTTGATGCGCCCGCCGCCCTTGGTGGCGACGGCGACCAGCTGGGCCGGTGCGGCGGTGACGGTGGCGGCCAGTTCGTCCTCGGCCACCAGGACGGCGGCCCGACGATCGGCGCGCTCGCGCTCGACCACTTCACGGTACAGGCGCCGGGCCTCGGGATCGTACTCAAGGTCGGGATCGATGCTGTCCAGCATGAAATCCTGCGACAAATCCTCGCCCAGCATGCCGATGGCGTCGGCCCGGCACTGGCGGCAATGGCGCATCAGGTTGGCACCGCCGGCCAGCTTGTCCTGCAGGTCCTTCAGCTCGGCCGGCGATGGGCCGCGCTGGCCGGTCAGGCCGAAATGGGTGCCGTGTTCCGGCGCCGAGATCAGCGGCATGACATTGTGCAGGAAGGCGCCACGCGCCTTGATGGCGGCGTTGACGTCCAGCAGGTGCTGGTCGTTGATGCCGGGGATCATCACCGAGTTGACCTTGACCAGGATACCCTTGGCGGTCAGCGCCTCGAGGCCTTCCATCTGGCGCTCGTGCAGGATCTTCGAGGCGTCGAGGCCGGTATAGCGCTTGCCGTTGAAATAGATCCACGGATAGATCGCCGTGCCGACCTCGGGGTCCACCATGTTGATGGTGATGGTGACGTGGTCGATATTGTGCTCGGCCAGGGCATCGACATGGTCGGGCAGGGCCAGGCCGTTGGTCGAGACGCAGAACTTGAGGTCGGGCAGGCGCTTCTCGACCAGACGGAAGGTCTCGAAGGTCTTGCGCCAGTCGTACAAGGAATCACCGGGGCCGGCGATGCCCAGAACCGACAGCTGCGGCACCTTGTTGGCGACGGCGACCACCTTCATGGCGGCCTGTTCCGGACTCATCCGTTCGCTGGTCACGCCGGGGCGGGACTCGTTCGAACAATCGTACTTCCGGTTGCAGTAATTGCACTGGATGTTGCAGGCCGGCGCCACCGCCACATGCATGCGGGCGAAATAATGGTGCGCCTCTTCGGAATAGCAGGGGTGGTCCTTGATCTTGTCCCACACATGGGCGGGCATGTCGTCGGGTCCCGAGGACGAGCCGCAGCTCGACTTCGACGAACAGCCACTGGCCTGAGGCTTGGACGCACCGCGCTTGGCGATGCTGTTCAGGGATACGATGTTGCTCGTCACCGGCAGCCTCCACGGATTGAGGTCTCTTGCCGATAAGCTTTGCAACGATGATGCCAACTTCAAAAGTGGCTGAGTTCTGCGGTTTTTTGGGGTTTTGTCGGTTGTCGCATCCCCGACATCGCGTCGGGGATGCGACAGATCACAATTGGCGGATTTCGATGTTGTGCTTTTTCAGCGCATAGCCGATCTGGCGCGGCGTCAGGCCCAGCAGGCGGGCGGCCTTGGCCTGGACCCAGCCGCAACGCTCCATCGCCTGGATCAAGCGGCCGCGTTCGTCGTCGGCGTCCAGTTCGGCCTCGTCGCCGTCGCCAGCGGGAACCGGGGCCGGCTGCGCCGCCGGGGCAGGGGCCGGGGTCTGGGGCGCCGGGGTAGGATGGTGATGGTGGTGGTGGCCCGCATCATGGGGCTGAATCGCCGCCGCCAGATTCGACTGGCCCGGCTTGCCGCCCCACAAGGTGGATGACAGGCAGGTGTCGCGCTTGCACGACAGGTCGATCTCGTCGATCACCCCGTCGGCGGCCATGGTCGCCGAACGGTAGACGCAATTTTCCAGTTCGCGGACATTGCCGGGGAAATTGCAGCGTTGCAGGGTCTGCAGGGCCTTGGCGGTGATGCCGACGGTGCGCCCGTTTTCCTGGTTGAACTGCTTGAGGAAATGGTCGGCCAGGGCCGGGATGTCGGCCTTGCGGTCGCGCAGCGGCGGCAGGAAGATCGGCACCACGTTCAGGCGGAAGTAAAGGTCGGCGCGGAACTCGCCCTTGGTGACGGCGGCTTCCAGGTCGCGGTTGGTGGCGGCGACCAGACGGACATCGACCTTGATGGTCTTGACGCCGCCGACCCGCTCGAACTCGCCTTCCTGCAGCACGCGCAACAGCTTGGACTGGAAGGCCTGGGAAATCTCGCCGATCTCGTCCAGGAACAGCGTGCCGCCATTGGCCAGCTCGAAGCGGCCCTTGCGTTCGGCGATGGCCCCGGTGAAGGCGCCTTTTTCGTGGCCGAACAATTCGGATTCCAGCACGCTTTCCGACAATGCCGCGCAATTGACCTTGATGAACGGCTTTTGCGCCCGCTTCGACATCTGGTGCAGCGCCTGGGCCATCATTTCCTTGCCGGTGCCGGATTCGCCGCGCAGCAGCACGGTGGCCTTGGTCGGCGCCGCCTGCTGGATCTGGCCCAGCACGTTGCTGATGGCGTCCGAGGCGCCGATGATGTCGTCCATGCCGTGCGGCGCGGCGGATGGCGCGATCTTGATGACCTGCTTTTGCAGGCGGACATTGTCCTCCATCAGCCGCTCGCGGTCGGCCAGCACCTTGCGGTACAGGCTGACGGTCTGGCCGATCAGGGTGCCGACCATGGTCAGGAAGCGGATATCGTGCTGGAAGCCGCGCAACGCCCCAGACTCGCGGCCGCGCAACACCGACAGCGACCCGAACGGCTTGTCGTTGGTCTTGATCGGCACGCACAGGAAGGCCAGGCTGTCGTCGTCGGGCTCCAGGAATTCGGCGATGTAATCGGCCAGATCGGGGTCGCCGACGGCGCTGGGGACCACCATCGGCATGCCGCGATCGACCACCGGGCGGATGGCCTCGACCGGATAGCGGATGCCGCCGCCTTTGGCCTCGGCCAAAGACATGCCGGTGACCGCGGCCATGACCAGACGGTCGTCGTGATCGGTCAGCATGATGACGCCGTGACGCATGGCCAGATACGAAGACAGGATGTTCAGAACATCGTGCAAGGCGCGGTCGAGGTCGAAACTGGCCCCCAGGACCTTGCCGATCTCATAAATCCCGATCAGATGGGCTTCGCTGTCATCGATCCTGATCTTGTTCACACCGGTATCCTGTGCTGGTCAATCGTGCACATAAATTGTGCATACTTGGCATATGGCTAAACAATGGGCTCCGGTCAAGCGACTGTCGGTTACAAATTCGCTGGGCCGGCACGGCGGATTGTCCCGGCGACCGGCCTCAGATGGGGGCGCGGCCGACCGAGATCAAGGCGCGGCCCCAGCCTAGCGTTTGGTTTTCAACTGGTCGATCGAGACGAATCCGGCCTGGGGCGCCTGGTCCTTGAACACCTTGAACATCTTTTCCTTGACCCCGCTCGAGGTCAGAAAATCGCTGTAGGCCGAGGCCAGGCAGGATTGGCAGGCTTCGAACTGGTCGGATTCCGCCATTTCCGCCACCTTGGCGCGGGCCATGTTCTCGTTGAACCGCTTGAGGATGTGCAGGCGGCTGACGTTCAGGACCGCCTGTTCAAAGGGCACGTCCAGCGCGGCGAAGAATTCCTCGGCCGCCGACAATCCCTGCAACTTGTTCAAGATGGTGCTCATGGTCGCTGCCTTTGCCGCTGGTTTGCCGTGCCATTACCTCAGCAAGCTTCGTGCCATACGCCCAACCCTCAGGCCGGCACCACCACGCCGAGGCCAACCCGGTTGCGGCCGGCATGCTTGGCCTGGTACAGGGCGGCGTCTGCGGCGGCGACCAGGGTGTCGTGGCTGCCTGAATCACCGGGAACCGTCGAGGCGACGCCGACGCTGAGCGTGACGTGGTCGCTGGTCAAGCTGGCGCCGTGGGGCAGGGCCAGGATTTCGACGGCGTGGCGGATGCGCTCGGCCACCGCCTTGGCGGCGTCGGGGTCGGTGTTGGGCAGAACCACCACGAATTCCTCGCCGCCATAGCGCGCAGCCAGATCGCCCTGGCGGAACACCTGGGCACCGATGGCCTGGGCCACCGCCTTCAGGCAGGCATCGCCCTTCTGGTGCCCGTAGGTGTCGTTATAAAGCTTGAAATGATCGACATCGATCAGCAGCACCGACAAGGGCGTGCCCTCGCGCTTGTTGTGCAGCCATTCGGCCTCGATCTTTTCGTCGAAGGACAGGCGGTTGGCCAGGCCGGTCAGGCCGTCCTTGACCGCCAGGCTTTGCAAGGCCATCTGGGCCAGACGCTGTTCGGTGTTGTCGCGCAAGGTTTCGACCACCGCCTGCAACACGCCGTTCTCGTCGAAGATCGGGCCGGCGTCGATGGCCAGGAACAGCCGCTTCTTGACCTTGGGCATGACGCACCAATTCTCGGCCTTCAACCCCAGCGTCCCGGTGGTGGGGTCGGAATGGGTCTCGTAAAGGCGGTCCAGTTCCTCGGTGCTGCCCAAGGCCAGGATGTCGGCCAGGCAATGCCTGGGCTCGTCGTAAAAGGCCCGCCAATGGTCCGAGGTGCCCAGGATATCCTCGGCCATCACCCCGGTCAGCCGCTCGCAGGCCTTATTCCAGATGATGACGCGGCGTTCAGCATCCAGCACGAAGGTCGGCACCACCAGGTGCTGCATCAGACGAACGGCGAAGGCATGGCCGTCGCTCAGATCCTGGGCATTGTGCACGTATATTTCCCCCGGGCGCGCTATGACAAAAGATTGGGCTTACAATAGCGCGACCGGAACAGGTTGAGAAGAGGCAGGGGCGCGCAATTAAACCTCAAGAAAAGTGTTGGTATAGGGGTCCAGGCGGAACAGCTTGCCTTCTTCCATGTTGTAGAACCAGCCGTGCAGCATCAGACGGCTTTGTTCGACCCGCTCGCGCACCCAGGGGAAGGTCATCAGGTTGGCCAGCGAGATGGCGACGGTTTCCTGCTCGCACATCCGCCGTGCCGCCTCGATGGGCTGGCCGGCCGACAGGGTCAGGGCCAAGGCCCGGTCGCGGGCGGCCCGCGCGATGGTCATCCAACCCTTGATGAAGTCGGTCTGGTCGCCCGACTGGTTTTCCACCAGCGCGCGGACGCCGCCGCACTGGGCGTGGCCCAGGACCACCACGTGCTCAACCTCGAGGCCGCGCACGGCGAATTCCAGTGCCGCCGAGGTGCCGTGATGGCCCTGGTCGGGAGCATAGGGCGGGATCAGATTGGCGACATTGCGCAGCACGAACATCTCGCCGGGCTGGGCGTCGAACAAGATGGCCGGATCGACGCGCGAATCGCAGCAGCCGATCAACAGCACTTTCGGGGTCTGTCCTTGTTGGGCCAGGGTCTCGAACAGGCCCCGGTTCTGGGCGAAATTCGTTTCGCGGAATCGGCGGAAGCCGTCGATCAGCTTGTCCATGTGGTCCTCCCAGGTGACAATCGGTGGCCTGTTTATCATGATCGGGTCGGCGGCCAAAGGGAGTCATTGATGTTCATCTTGTCCAAAGTGGTTGGAATCCTTACAAATCCGACCAATTTGGCGTTCTTGATCATGGGGTTGGCGGCCATTTTGCTGCTGACGCGCTGGCATCGATTGGGCCGGACCGTCCTGCTGTGGGAATGCCTGGTGCTGCTGATCGTGGCATTATCGCCGATCGAGGAATGGTTGATCGCACCGCTCGAGGACCGCTTCCCCCCGCCGGCCAAGCTGGAGCGGGTCGACGGGATTGTCGTCCTGGGGGGGGCCATCGATCCGGTCGGCTCGGCCTTGCGGGGCCAGCCCAATGCTGGCAGCGCCATCGACCGGATCACCGCCATGATCGAGCTGTCCCGGCGGTTCCCAGATGCCACCGTGATCTTCACCGGCGGCTCCGGCAGCGTCACCGAACAAGCCTATAAGGAAGCCACCGCCGTCCGTCAGTATCTTGCCCAACTGGGCATCGATGGCAGCCGCATCCTGTTCGAGGAGCAATCACGCAATACCCGCGAGAACGCCGCGTTTTCCCTGCCGCTGGCCAATCCCCGCCCGGGTCAGGTCTGGCTGCTGGTGACCTCGGCCAGCCATATGCCGCGCTCGGTCGGGGTGTTCCGGGCCGCCGGCTGGCCGGTGACCGCCTGGCCGGTCGATTACGCCACCAACGGCACCGCCTCGGTGGCGCACGTGCGCTTCAACCTGCCGGCCGGGCTGGGGGTCCTGGGCGCCGCCCTCCACGAATGGGTCGGGCTGGTGTCCTATCGGCTGCTCGGCTGGACCACCGACTGGTTCCCGGCACCGTGACGGTTGCCGGGCTTCGATCGAATGTGGCACAAGGGCGCGGTCTTTCGCGGTCGAGGTATTCCATGCGTATTCTGGTGGCGGCACTTCTGGTGGTGGGTTCTTTGGGGCCGGCCATGGCGCAAGAGCCCGCGCGCGACTTCCAAACCTGGCTGAAGGAGGTCGAACGCGACGCCCTGGCCCAGGGGATCAAGGCCGAGACGGTCGAGACCGCCCTGAGCGGAATCCAGCACATCGACAAGGTGGTCGAGCTGGATCGTCGTCAACCCGAGTTTACAATCACCTATCAGCAATATATCGACCGCGTGCTGACGCCCTCGAAGATCGAGCGAGGCCGCAAGCTGCTGGCCGAGCACCGGGCCGTTCTGTCCGAGATCGAGCGACGCTATCACGTCCAATCCAAATATGTGGTGGCCCTGTGGGGCATCGAGACCGATTTCGGCCGGGTCACCGGCGGCTATCCGGTGGTCTCGGCCCTGGCCACGCTGGGGTTCGACGGCCGACGCTCGGCCTATTTCCGCGGCGAGTTGATGAACGCCCTGAAGATTCTGGACGAAGGCCATATCAGTCCGCAGGCCATGCTGGGCTCGTGGGCCGGGGCCATGGGGCAATGCCAGTTCATGCCGTCCTCGTTCCTGCGCTTCGCCGAGGATTGGGACGGCGACGGCAGGCGCGACATCTGGGGCACCAAGCCCGACGTCTTCGCCTCGGCATCCAACTACCTGCTGCGGTCCGGCTGGAACGGCGACGAGACCTGGGGCCGCGCCGTCACGCTGCCCAAGGGCTTCGACACCCGGCTGATCGGCCTGGACACCCGGAAAAGCCTGGCCGAGTGGAGCGCCCTGGGCCTGACCGCCGCCAACGGCAAGAAACTGCCCAAGGCCGACCTGCAGGCGTCGGTGATCTATGCCGAGAACGGCAAGGGGCCGACCTTCCTGGTCTACGAGAATTTCCGCACCATCCTGAAATGGAACCGGTCGACCTATTTCGCTCTGGCCGTCGGCCATCTTGCGGAGCGGATCGGCGCCAAGTAGACTACCACATCTTTGGGTGACGGCCGAGGGGGCAACTAGATGATGCGGGCGACACGGCATAGGCCGCGACCCTGGGCGGCGCTGTTGCTGTCGGCCACGCTGCTGACCGGCTGCTCGGAGATGAATCTGTTCGGCCACATGGCCAAGCGGGCCGCCGGCGACGACCCTCCGCCGGTCGGCGGAGCGGCCCCCAATTACAAGATCGGCAAGCCCTATCAGGTCAAGGGCGTGTGGTACTATCCGCGTGAGGATTGGGAATACGACGAATCCGGCATCGCCTCGTGGTACGGCCCCGACTTCCACGGCAAGCAGACCGCCAACGGCGAGATCTTCGACCAGAACGCCGTGTCGGCGGCGCACAAGACCCTGCCGATGCCGTCGGTGGTGCGGGTGACCAACCTGGAAAACGGCCGCGCCCTGGTGATCCGGGTCAATGATCGCGGCCCCTTCGCCAACGGCCGGGTCATCGATCTGTCGCGGCGAGCCGCGCAATTGCTGGGCTTCGAGGGGCAGGGCACCGCACGGGTGCGCGTGCAGATCATGCCCGAGGAAAGCCGCGCCCTGGCCGGCAAGCTGAACACCGCGCCGACTGCGGGCGGCCGCGAGCCGCAAGTGGCCGCCGCCCCGCGCGAGAGCGTGACCGCCGAGACCCTGCCGGCGCCGGGCAGCCGCGAGGCGCCGCGCACCATTTCCAGCGGCACCGTTTCGTCGCCGGCCGAAGCCCGCAACGCCCAGGCGCTGGCCAAGGCCGAACGCGCCCTGGCCAACCCGGACGTCCAGATGGATTCGGTCAAGGCGACCAGCCTGTTCGTCCAGGCCGGCGCCTTCAGCCGTCACGACAACGCCCTTCGCCTGCAGGCCCGCCTGTCGGGGGTGGGCCGTCCGGTCATCTCGCAGACCCATGTCAAGGGGCAGACCCTGTTCCGGGTTCGCTTCGGCCCGCTTTCCAGCGTCGAAGAGGCCGACCGCCTGCTGGAATCGGTCATCGCCACCGGGCAGCAGGATGCCCGCGTCATCGTCGATTAATTGAACCGAGGACTTTTCCGTTGAAGATCGATCCGTTGCCGTCCATTCGCCTGCTGGTTCTGGCCCTGTGCCTGCTGGTCGCCGTTCGCCCGGCCGCCCAGGCCGAGCCGCTCGAGACCTCGGCCCGCCAGGCCATCATTCTCGATTATCGCACCGGGGCGATCTTGCTGGAAAAGAACGCCGACGAGTTGATGGCGCCGTCGTCGATGAGCAAGCTGATGACCGCCTATCTGGTCTTCGAGAAGCTGAAGGAAGGCAGCTGGAAGATGGATGACCGGCTGCCGGTGTCGGAAACCAGCTGGAAACGCCATTTCAAGTCTGGCGGCTCGCTGATGTTCCTGCCGGTCGGTTCCGAGGCCAAGGTGTCCGACCTGATCCGCGGCGTCATCATCCAGTCGGGCAACGACGCCTGCTCGGTTCTGGCCGAGGCCCATTCCGGCACCGAGGAAGCCTTCGCCGAATTCGCCACGCGGCGCGCCCGCGATCTGGGCATGCGCAACACCACCCTCAGGAACGCGTCGGGCTGGCCCGACCCCGAGCATCTGACCACCGCGCGCGACCTGTCGATCCTGGCCCGGCGCCTGATCACCGACTTCCCGGAATTTTTCCCGATCTATTCGGAACGGGAATTCGTCTTCAACGGCATCAAGCAGGGCAACCGCAATCCGCTGCTGTACGGGGTGTCGGGCGCCGACGGGCTGAAGACCGGCCACACCGAACTAGCCGGTTACGGCCTGGTCGGCACCGTCAAGCGCGGCGAGCGCCGGCTGATCATGGTGATCAACGGCCTGAAGTCGATGAAGGACCGCGCCGAGGAAAGCCAGCGCCTGATCGAGTGGGCCTATCGCGAATTCGAGAATTACGCCCTGTTCAAGGTCGGCGACGTCGTCACCGATGCCGAGGTGTGGCTGGGCGAACAGGCCACCATCCCGCTGGTCGCCGCCGAGCGCCTGGAAGTGACCATGCCGCGCCGGGCTCGCCAGGGCATGAAGGTGACGGCGGTCTATACCGGCCCGATCGCCGCGCCCATCCGTCGCGGCGAGGTGGTCGGCAAGCTGGTGATCACCGCGCCGGGGATCGAGACGGTGGAACTGCCGCTGGCCGCCGGCGCCGATGTCGCCAAACTGGGCGTGATCGGCCGCATCAGCACGGCCTTGCGCCATATCCTGTGGGGGCCGAAGGGCTAGAATTGATGCGCGGACGGTTCATCACCTTGGAAGGCGGGGAGGGGGCCGGGAAATCGACCCAGATCCGCCTGTTGGCCGCCGCGCTGGAATCCATGGGCAAGCCGGTGATTCTGACGCGTGAGCCCGGCGGCTCGCCCGGGGCCGAGGCCATCCGCGCCCTGCTGGTCACCGGCGACACCGACCGCTGGGACGCGCGCACCGAGGCCTTGTTGCATTCGGCGGCGCGGCGCGACCATCTGGTCAAGACGGTGTGGCCGGCCTTGGAGTCCGGCCAGTGGGTGCTGTGCGACCGCTTCGCCGATTCGACCATCGCCTATCAGGGCCATGGCCATGGCCTGCCCATCGACGAGCTCGAGCGCCTGACCGCCTTGACGGTCGGCGACTTCGCCCCCGACCTGACCCTGATCCTGGACTTGCCGGTCGAGGCCGGGCTGGCCCGCGCCGGCGGCCGTGGCGGGGCCGAGGATCGCTATGAACGGATGGGATTGGATTTCCACCGCCGCCTGCGCCAGGGCTTCCTGGACATCGCCCGACGCCATGCGGACCGCTGCGCGGTCATCGACGCCACCCAGGGGCCGGAATGGGTGCACCAGGCCGTCCTGGCGGTGGTGACTCAGCGACTGGCCGCATGACCGACATCCCCCATCCCCGGGCCAATCCCCATCTGGTCGGCCATCAGGCTGCCGAGCGGGTGTTCCTGGATGCGTGGAATTCGGGCCGCATGGCCCATGCCTGGCTGCTGACCGGGCCCAAGGGCATCGGCAAGGCGACCTTGGCCTATCGCATCGCCCGCTTCGCCCTGGCCGGCGGCGGCGAGGGCGGCGGGCTGTTCGGCGGCCCGCCCGACAGCCTGGAGATTTCCGCCGATCATCCGGTGTTCCACCAGATGGCCTCGCAGGCCCACCGCGACCTGAAGGTGATCGAACGCGGCGTCGCCGACGAGAAGAAGGGCAAGCTGAAGTCCGAGATCGTCGTCGATGACGTCAGGAAGATCGGCGACCTGTTCCACCAGACCGCCGATGCCGGCTGGCGGGTGGTGCTGATCGACGCCGCCGATGAAATGAACCGCAACGCCGCCAACGCCGTCTTGAAGGTGCTGGAAGAGCCGCCGCGTCAGGCGCTGATCCTGCTGGTCTGCCACAGCCCCGGCCGGCTGTTGCCGACCATCCGCTCGCGCTGCCGCAAGCTGGCCTTGAATCCCCTGTCGGAACAGCATGTCAGCCAGCTTCTGTCCCATTATCGCCCCGAGCTGACCGATTCCGAGATCGCCGCCCTGGCCCGCCTGGGCGAGGGCAGCCTGGGCAAGGCGCTGGGCCTGGCCGCCGAGGGCGGGCTCGAGCTTTATCAGGAATTGATGGGCCTGCTGGTGGCGCTGCCGCGGCTGGACGTGCCGGCGCTGCACGCCTTCGCCGACCGCACCAGCCGCCCCGAGGCCGAAGCCGCCTGGCGCACGGTGACCGAATTGCTGGTATGGTGGCTGGCCCGCCTGGTCCAGGTCGGCGGACGCGAGGGCAGGGGCATGGCCGAGGTGGTTCCCGGCGAGGGCCAGGTGATGGCCCGGCTTCTGGCCGCCGCCGGCCTTGAACGCTGGCTTGAGCTGTGGGAAAAGGTCTCCGCCCTGTTCGGTCGCACCGACGCGGTCAACCTGGACCGCAAACAGGCCATCCTGACGGCGTTCCTGGCGATCGAACGTCTGGCCAAGGGTTGATCCGGGCCGCCGCCGCGCCCAGGTCCAGCATAGTGATACGGAGATGATTATGAGTGGGGCCAAGACCTTCTACGTCACCACGCCGATCTATTACGTGAACGACAAGCCCCATATCGGCCACGCCTATACCACGCTGGCCTGCGACGTCATGGCTCGCTTCAAGCGCCTGGACGGCTTCGATGTCCGCTTCCTGACCGGCACCGACGAACACGGCCAGAAGGTCGAGAAGTCGGCCGAGGCCGCCGGCATGAGCCCGCAAGCCCTGGCCGACCAGAATTCCGCCAATTTCCGCGAGCTGGCCGCCCGTCTGAACTGCACCAACGACGATTTCATCCGCACCACCGAGCCCCGCCACATCCAGTCCGTCCAGGCCTTGTGGACCAAGCTGGTCGAGGCCGGCGACATCTATCTCGGCCATTACGAGGGCTGGTATTCGGTGCGCGACGAGGCCTTCTACGGCGAGGACGAACTGGTCGCCGGCCCGAATGGCTCCAAGCTGGCCCCCACCGGCGCTCCGGTCGAATGGGTCAAGGAACCCAGCTATTTCTTCCGCCTGTCGGCGTGGCAGGACCGCCTGCTGGCCTTCTACGAGGCCAATCCCGATTGCATCGCGCCGCAGTCGCGCCGAAACGAGGTGATCAGCTTCGTCAAGGGCGGCCTGCAGGACCTGTCGGTGTCGCGCACCAGCTTTACCTGGGGTGTGCCGGTACCGGGCGACGAGGCCCATGTCATGTATGTCTGGCTGGACGCCCTGACCAACTATATCAGCGCCATCGGCTATCCCGATGTCGATGGCGCCTATGCCAAGTGGTGGCCGGCCGATCTGCACATGGTCGGCAAGGACATCGTGCGGTTCCATGCGGTCTATTGGCCGGCTTTCCTGATGGCCGCCGGCCTGGAGGCGCCCAAGCGGGTGTTCGCCCACGGCTGGTGGACCAACGAGGGCCAGAAGATTTCGAAGTCCGTCGGCAACGTCATCGAGCCCAACGGCCTGATCGAGCGCTATGGCCTGGATCAGGTGCGCTATTTCCTGCTGCGCGAGGTCCCGTTCGGCAATGACGGCGATTTCAGCCATCGCGCCATGATCACCCGGATGAATTCCGAGTTGGCCAACGATTACGGCAATCTGGCCCAGCGTTCGCTGTCGATGATCGGCAAGAATTGCGCCGGCCTTGTCCCGGCCCGCGGCCCCTTCACCCCCGAGGACGACGAGATGCTGGGCGCCGCCCACGGCCTGGTCGCCAAGATGCGCGACGCCATGGACCGCCAGATGTTCCACGAGGCGCTGGAAGCCGCCTGGGTGGTGATCCGCGCGGCCAACGGCTATGTCGATCGCCAGGCCCCGTGGGCCTTGAAGAAGACCGACCCCGAACGCATGGGAACGGTGCTGTGGGTGCTGGCCGAAACGGTGCGCAACCTGGCCCTGCTGACCCAGGCCTTCATGCCCGATTCCTCGGCCCGCTTGCTGGACCAGCTGGCGGTGGCCCCCGACGCCCGCACCCTGGATCGGTGCGGCATGGAGGGCGCCCTGGTGTCCGGCACGGCGCTTCCGGCGCCGCAAGGGGTGTTTCCGCGCTTCGTCGAGGAGGAGGGGGCGGCCTGATGCTGGTCGACAGCCACTGCCACCTGGATTTCCCCGACTTCGCCGACGAACTGGACGCGGTGGTCGCGCGGGCGCGCGCGGCCGGAATCGGCATGATGCTGACCATCAACACCCATGTCACCCGTTTCCCCCAGGTCCTGGCGGTGGCGGAACGATTCCCGGAAGTCTATTGCACCGTCGGCATCCACCCGCATGAGGCCGGCACCGAGCCGGCCGCCGACCTGGACGGCCTGATCGGCTTGTCCCGCCATCCCAAGGTGGTCGGCTTCGGCGAAACCGGGCTTGATTATTACTACGACAAAAGCCCGCGCGACCGGCAGCGGGACTCGTTTCGCACCCATATCGCCGCCGCCCGGGCCACCGGTCTGCCGGTGGTGATCCATACCCGCGACGCCGATGACGACATGGCCGCCATCCTGGCCGAGGAGATGGGCAAGGGGGCCTTCACCGGGCTGGTGCATTGCTTCAGCTCTGGACCGGAACTTGCTGAAATCGCATTGAATTTAGGCCTTTACATCTCGGTTTCCGGCATCGTCACCTTCAAGAAGGCCGAGGCGTTGCAGGCCACCCTGGCGACGGTTCCGCTGGACCGTTTGCTGGTGGAAACCGACTGCCCCTATCTGGCCCCGATCCCCTATCGCGGCAAGCGCAACGAACCGGCCTATGTCGCCCACACGGCGGCCAAGCTGGCCGAGTTGAAGGGGGTCTCGACCGACCGGCTGGCCGAGGCGACGACCGCCAATTTCCGCCGTCTTTTCAATAAGGTGGCGCAATGATCTCGGCCACCATCCTCGGGTGCGGTTCGGCCGGCGGCGTGCCGTCGATCTCGCGGGGATGGGGCTTGTGCGATCCGGCCAATCCGAAGAACCGCCGGCTGCGGCCGTCGATCCTGGTCGAGTCCGAAACGACCACTCTGCTGGTGGACACCTCGCCCGATTGCCGCGAGCAATTGCTCGGCGCCGGCACCAACCGGCTGGACGGGGTGCTTTACACCCACGACCATGCCGACCATCTGCATGGCATCGACGATCTGCGCGAGGTCAATCGGGCCATGGGCAAGCCGTTCCCGGTGTTCGGCAGCCCCGACGTGCTGGGCTCGATCCGCACCCGGTTCGCCTATGTGGTGGGCGCGGTCGAGGAGGGGCAGACCATCTACAAGCCGATGCTGGATTTCACCGAATTGCAGCCGCGCTTTAGGGTCGGCGATATCGAGGTGGTATCGTTCGACCAGGATCACGGCTATTGCCGCACCACCGGCTATCGCTTCGGCCCGCTGGCTTATTCGACCGACGTGGTCGATCTGCCGGATGAAAGCTTCGCCGCGCTGGCCGGTATCGACACCTGGATCGTCGGCTGCCTGACCCTGGCTCCGCATCCGACCCACGCCCATCTCGACAAGGTCCTGGAATGGGTCGAACGGGTCAAGCCGCGCCAGGCCTGGCTGACCCACATGACGCCGTCGCTGGATTACGAGACCCTGAAGGCCAGGCTGCCGGCGGGAGTTGCGCCGGCCCATGACGGGCTAAGGATCAGCCTGCCCGGGTGACCTGGCGTGGATCATCCGAATGTTGTCATAATATGCATTATGCGACATTTGCATATGGCGATAAGGGCGGCTTCCTTGTGAAAGCCGCCCTGCTTCTCGCCAGGACCTGAATGTCAGGCCGCTCCCCTGACCTCGGCGCGGCGGTCCATCAGGCGGCGCAAGATCGGGGTCAGGATCAATTCCTTGGCCAGTTCACGCTTGCCACCGGGCACCACCAGCGTATTGCGCCGGGTCATCCACGAGCCGGCGATCTTTCTCAGCAGCAGCGGAAAATCCACGCCCATTTCCTCGGGCTTGCGAAAGCGGATCACCACCACCCGCTCGTCCACCGCAGGAATGTCGCGGGCGATGAACGGCTCGGAGGTATCGACCACCGGCACGTGCTGGAAGTTGATATCCGAATGCTTGAATTGCGGCAGGATGTAATGGGTGTAATCGTGCATCCGGTGCAGGATGCGGTCCATCACCGCCTCGCGCGAGTACCCCCGCTTGGCGGTGTCGCGGTGGACCTTCTGGATCCATTCAAGATTGACGATGGGCACCATGCCGATTTTCAGATCGACATGCTTGCCAAGATCGAAGCCGTCGCCCCGGACCACGCCGTGCAGTCCCTCGTACAGCATCAGGTCGGTGTCTTGCGGCAAATCCTCCCACGGGGTGAACTGGCCGGCCCCCAGCTCGGGATAGCCGAGCCGGCGACCGTCCTCGTCGCCATGCAGATAATGGCGTCGCCGGCCGGTGCCGGTCTGGCCGTAATCCCGGTAAAGACGCTCCTGCTCGTCGAACAGATTGGCGTCGGGGCCGAAATGGCTGAAATGCGGGTTGCCGCTGGCGGCGGCGTCGGCCTCGGCGGCCTTGAACTCGGCCCGGTCGAAGCGGTGAAAGCTTTCCCCGGCGACATAGGCGGCGGTGATGCCTTCCCGCCGGAACAGACGGTCGAAAACGAACCTGACGGATTCCCGGCCCGCGCCCGAGGCGCCGGTGACCGCGATGATCGGATGCCTGACGGACATTCCTGCCTCCCATGACGGGACTCTGATGGTCCCCTATGAAGGAAACCTTACATGAGGAAGGGCTATGGCCGCTTCACCCCGTGGGGCTGGCTGGTCAACGCAGGTGGACGGGCCAATCTCCACGCAGACGGGTGGGTTGGGATGCGCTATGGTTGCCGTCCCATCAACCTTCCCCGCCGCAGGCCATGCCCTCCATTGACGACTTGCTGACCATCATGCGGACCTTGCGGGCGCCGGAAGGCGGCTGTCCATGGGACCGGGAACAGAATTTCGCCACCATTGCCCCCTACACCATCGAGGAAGCCTACGAGGTCGCCGACGCCATCGACCATGGTGACATGGAGGCCTTGCGCGACGAATTGGGCGATCTGCTGTTCCAGGTGGTGTTTCATGCGCAGATGGCCGCCGAGGCCGGTCATTTCGGCTTCGACGATGTGGTGGCGGCGATCTGCGACAAGATGATCCGCCGCCATCCCCATGTGTTCGGCCAGGCCGAGGCGCGCAATGCCACCGAGCAGACCCAGGCGTGGGAAGCCACCAAGGAGGCCGAGCGAGCCGCCAAGGGGACCGACAGCGTGCTGGACGGAATCGCCCGCTCCCTGCCCCCGATGACCCGGGCGCTGAAGCTGCAGGCGCGCGCCGCCCGTGTCGGCTTTGACTGGGCAAAACCGCTCGACGTCGTTGACAAGATCGATGAAGAACTTGCTGAAATAAAAACAGAAATCATCGATGACGCCGAAATTGACCGGGTCGAGGACGAGATGGGCGACCTTCTCTTCGCTTGCGCGAACCTGGCCCGCAAGCTCACAATCGACCCCGAGCGGTGCCTGAAGCGGGCCAACGCCAAGTTCGAGCGCCGATTTCGTCATATCGAATCCGAATTGAGGCGCGCCGGCCGGACCCCGGCCCAGGCGACCCTCGATGAGATGGAAGCATTATGGGTGCAGGCCAAGCACCAGGAACGGAGCAAGGGGGACGGGCCATGAGGGGTATGTTCGGCGGCATGGTCCGCTTGCTGTCGGTGGCGGCCCTCACCATCTTGTTGTCGTCATGCTACATCCCGGACAAGTTCAAGGGCGAGCTGCGCATCTCGCGCTATGGCGACTGGGCCATCACCTACGAGGGCGACGTCATCTACGCGCCCATCCTGCATGATTACGCCAACGGCACGATCACGCCCGAGAACGAGCTGGAGCGCCACAACAACATCTACAAGGATCTGGTGCGCGACATCGCCGTCAAGGATCTGAAGAAGGTCGGCAAGGGCCGCTTCCATCTGAAATACGAACGCGGCGGTCGGCTGGGCAAGGTGCAGCTGACCTCGCTTCTGCGGCGAGACGCCCGCCTGATCTCGTTGAAATCAAACGAGGACGGCACCATCATCATCGACGCCAACGGCGTCAAGGCGTCGGACGCCCAGCGCATGGCCGAGCTGGGCATCGGCATGGAAGGCGAGTTCCGCATCACCACCGATGCCAACGTCTTGCGCCACAACGCCACCGAGGTCAGGCCATTCGGCCAGTATCGCGTCTATATCTGGAAGATCGAAAACGCGCTGTCGTCGACGCCGACCCTGGTGATGCTGCGCGATCCCGACCCCAGTCGCCCGCTTTAGGAGCCACGCCATGCCCCGCACCATCCTGATCACCGGCGCCACCGCCGGCTTCGGCGAGGCCATCGCGAAGCGCTTCGCCGCCCTGGGCGATCGCCTGATCCTGGTGGGCCGGCGCGCCGATCGGCTGGCCGCCTTGACCGGCGAACTGGCGGTGCCGATCTTGCCGCTGGTTTTGGATGTCCGCGACCGCGCCGGAATCGAACAGGCCATCGCCACCCTGCCCGCCGATTTCGCCGGCATCGACGTGCTGGTCAACAATGCCGGCCTGGCCCTGGGGCTGGAACCGGCCGATCAGGCCAGCCTGGACGATTGGGAAACCATGATCGACACCAACGTCAAGGGCTTGATGGCCATGACCCGGGCGGTGCTGCCCGGCATGGTGGCGCGCGACCGCGGCCATGTGATCAACCTGTCCTCGACCGCCGGCACCTACCCCTATCCCGGCGGCAACGCCTATGGCGCCTCGAAGGCGGCGGTGACTCAGTTCTCGCTGAATTTGATCACCGATCTGGTCAAGACCCGGGTGCGGGTGACCAACATCGAACCGGGCCTGTGCGGCGGCTCGGAATTTTCCGAAGTGCGCTTCAAGGGCGACAAGGACGCGGCGGCCAAGGTCTATGCCGGCACCGAGCCGCTGACCCCTGAAGATGTCGCCGAGGCGGTGGTGTGGGCGGCCAACCTGCCCGCCCATGTCAACATCAACCGCATCGAGATGATGCCGACCTGCCAGGCGCCGGCCGGCCTGACGGTCTATCGCCGCTGATCAATCCATCAGGGCGGCGATGTCCTGCCAGCTTTTTTCGCCTGGCGCCAGCAGCAGCTGACCTTCGACGTTGAGCACCGGCCGGTAATCCTGGCCATTCAACAGGCGGGCGAAACCGCCGGCTTCCTGATGGATCAGCACGCCGGCGGCGTGGTCCCACGGCATCAGGCGGCGGAAATGGACGAAATGCTGCCGTCCGGCGGCCAGGTCCAGGTAATCGTGGGCGGCACTGCCGCGCCGGGCCACATGCAGCACCTGGTCGGCGACACGGCCCCGTTTCTTGACCGAGCCGGTCATCTGGGCCAGCGGCACTTCGGCGGCGACCTTCAGGCGGGTGCCGTCGCGCCACGCCCCCTGCCCGCGCTCGGCGACCACGGTCAGGTTGGGCACCGGATCATGGATCCAGCCGATCTGGGTGATTCCGTCCACCACCAGGGCGACGATCACCGCGAAACGGGGATTGTTGTTGGCGAAATTGGCGGTGCCGTCGACCGGATCGATCACCCACACCACGCCAGATCGCTCCAGCGCGGTCAGCACCGACGGATCGTTTTCGACCCCTTCCTCGCCGACCACCACGCCGTCGGCCAGTTCGCGCAGACGGGGGGCGAGGACCCGCTCCGCCTCGGTGTCGGCTTCGGTGACCAGTTGGTTCGGCTTCTTTTCGCGGATCTGGTCGCGGCGCAGATTTTTGAAGCGCGGCAGGATCTCGGCCTCGGCGACCTCACGGATGATGGCGGTGACCCGGGCGACGTCGATCATGGAGTCTTGCTCTTCTTGGCGAGGCGCTGACGATAACGCTCGGCGTTGGCCGGGTCCAGACGGACGGTCAGGCGGGCGACATGGTCGTCATCGATGCGGGCGGTCACGTCGCCGTGACGGTACAGCCAGGCGATGCCGGCGCCGTCGGCCAGCGCCACCTCGGCCTCGATGGTTTCCTGGCCGTGCGACAGTCGCGAATCCAGGTGGGCCAGCAAGAGATCGACACCGTCGCCGGTCAGGGCGGACAGGGCCAGGCAATCGGGGCGCCGCTCGGCCTGATTGCGGCATTCCAGGCGCTCGGCCTCGGGCAGGCAATCGATCTTGTTCAGCACCTCGACCAGGCCGCGATCGACCACTTCGGCCAGGCCCAGTTCCTTCAGCACCGTCTCGACGTCGGCGGCCTGGGCCTCGGTGTCGGGGTGCGAGATGTCGCGGACATGGACGACGATGTCGGCTTCCAGCACTTCTTCCAGGGTGGCGCGGAAGGCGGCCACCAGCTCGTGCGGCAGGTCCGACACGAAGCCCACGGTGTCCGACAGGATCACCCGGCGCCCCGAGGGCAGCACCAGGCCGCGCATGGTCGGGTCCAGGGTGGCGAACAGCATGTCCTTGGCCAGCACCTCGGACCGGGTCAGGGTGTTGAACAAGGTCGACTTGCCGGCATTGGTGTAGCCGACCAGGGCGATGATCGGATAGGGAACCCGGCGGCGTGCGTGGCGATGCAGCTCGCGGGTGCGCTTGACCTCTTCCAGCTCGCGCTTCAGCTTGACGATGCGGTCGCCGATCATGCGGCGATCGGCCTCGATCTGGGTCTCGCCGGGGCCGCCCAGGAAGCCGAAGCCGCCGCGCTGACGCTCCAGGTGGGTCCACGACCGCACCAGCCGCGAGCGCTGATAGGACAAGGCCGCCAGTTCGACCTGAAGCGTGCCTTCACGGGTGCGGGCGCGGGCGCCGAAAATTTCCAGGATCAGGCCGGTGCGGTCGATGACCTTGCACGACCACGCTTTTTCCAGATTACGCTGCTGCACCGGAGTCAGGTGGCCGTCGATCACCGCGACGGCAATCGCCTGTTCTTCGACCAGTACAGCCAGGCGTTCGACCGCGCCCTTGCCGATCAAGGTCGCCGGGCGGCGTTTGTTGACCGCCACCCATTCGGCGGCAACGATGTCGAGATCAATGGCCTGCGCCAGGCCGACAGCCTCGGCCAGCCGCCCCTCGGGCGAGCGACAACCACCCTCCCCGGCCTTGAGGGCCGGGTGGACGACCATGGCACGCGGGCGGGTCGAACCGGGCTTGTCGGCCTGTTCGCCTGGCACCTATTCCTCGCCGCCTTCCTTGGACTGCGGCTCGAACAGCTGGATCGGCGTCGACGGCATCACCGTGGAGATGGCGTGCTTGTACACTAGCTGAGTGTGACCATCGCGGCGCAGCAGCACCGAGAAGTTGTCGAACCAGGTCACGATCCCCTGAAGCTTCACACCGTTGACCAGAAAGACGGTGACGGGGGTCTTGTTCTTGCGGATGTGATTGAGAAACACATCTTGCACGTTCTGAGATTTTTCGGCGGACATCGTCTTTAGTTCCGTTCTTATTGCCCGAGTAGAGTCTTCATCCGCATTGGCGATGAAGCTCCCCTGTTGCCTTGGAGTTACCATCAAATCGGGGCGTTGGGAACCCATAGATCGGCCATAAGCGCGGTCATACTCTGGCATTTTTCCAAATAATATCGGGGCGGGTGGGACGCGAACTCACCCGGTTGGGGAGGTTCGGGCCTGATCAGGACCGGAACGCAGCCGGCATTGACGGCGCATTCCAGATCGACGCCAGCATCGCCCGCGAACCACACTTCGGGGCCGGCGGCCACCGGCGCCGAACTGAGCGCCAGATGGACGGGGGCGGCGGCCGGCTTGTCCTGCAAGGCGTCGGCGGCGCCGACCAGCGCTCCGAAGAAGCCGGCCCATCCCAGCAGCTCGGCTTCCTGGCGCAGATATTGGCCGCGCTTATTGCTGACCACCGCCAGATAGATCCCCCTCGCCTGCAAATCCTCCAGCATGTCCTGGGCTCCGGGCAAGGGGCGCAAATGCGACAGGTGGATGGCTTCGAAGCTTTGGTAGAAGACGTCCTTGGCCTCAAGCCAGCGCTCGCCGAACATTTCCGGGAAGGTGTCGCGCAGCGATCGGGCGACGTTGGCCTTGGTCTGATCCAGGCTCCATTCCGCCATGGCGAAATGGCGGAAGGTGCGGTTATAGGCCTCCTGGATGCACAGCCAGGAATCGACCAGCGTGTTGTCCCAGTCGAATAGAATGGCGCGCGGTCGAATGGTCACGATTGCCGCAACTTGGCGTAAAGGGCGCGCAGCCGCAGGGTGATCGGCCCCGGCTTGCCGTCGCCGACCGGCTGGCCGTCGATCCTGGTCACCGGCAGCACGGTCATGGTGGAGCCGGTCATGAAGGCCTCGCGGGCATTCTTCAGTTCCTCGAGCGTGAAGGGGCGCTCGCCGACCTCGATGCCGTCGGCGCGCGCCAAGACGATCACATTGCCCCGGGTGATGCCGGCCAGGATGCGCTGATCGGCCGGATGGGTCAGCAGCGCGCCGTCGCGGGCGACGATGAAGGCGTTGGTGGCCGCGCCCTCGGTGATCACGCCCCGGTCATCGACCATCCAGGCCTCGACGGCGCCGGCTTCCTTGGCCGATTGTCGGGCCAGGGCATTGGGCAGCAGGCCGACACTCTTGATGTCGGGGCGCTTCCAGCGCTGGTCGGGCCGGGTCACCACCGCCACGCCGTTTTCCAGCTGGTGGGCGGTCACCGCCTTGGTGGGCCATACCGAGATGACCAGGCTGGGCACCGCCGCCACCGGAAATTGGTGATTGCGAGCCGCCGGCCCGCGCGTCACCTGGATATAGGCCAGGCCGTCGGCCAACCGATTGCGGCGCACCACTTCGGCCAGCAGAATCGGCAGAACCCGACGCGGCACCGGCCAGGCGATGGCCAGGGCGCCCAGCGACCGGCCCAGGCGATCGAGATGCTGATCGAGATGGCAGATGCGGCCGGCGACCAGGGGCAGAACTTCATAGACGCCATCGGCGAACTGGAAGCCGCGGTCTTCCACATGGACCACCGCCTGGTCGTGCGGCACATAGCGGCCGTTGACATAGCTGACGCGGGACAATCAGAAATACTCCAACCGGACCGAGAACATCTTCTCGACCTTCTTGACCGATTCGGCGGCGGCGAACAGGACGACACGGTCGCCGGACTGGATGATGGTGTTGCCGCGCGGGCTGATCACCGTTCCGCCCCGCACCACCGCGCCCAACAGCACGCCGGTCGGCAGCTTGACTTCCTTGAGCGGCTTTCCCACCAGGCTCGAGGTCTCGAGCGCGTCGGCCTCGATCAACTCGCCGAAGCCTTCGTGCAGCGAATGGACGGCATGGATACGGCCACGGCGGACATGCTGCAGGATATTGGACACCGTGATGGTCCGGGGCGACACCACCACGTCGATGCCCAGCGGTCCCATCAGCGCCGAATAGGTGGTCTTGTTGATCAGCGTCATCGAGCGCCGGGCGCCGTAGCGCTTGGCCAGCAGCGAGGCCAGGATGTTGGTTTCATCGTCGTTGGTGGCCGACACCACCGCCTCGGCGTGGGAGACGCCGGCCTCGTTGAGGATTTCCGGGTCCAGCACGTCGCCATTCAGCACCACGGCGCGGTTCAGGCTTTTGGCGACAAATTCGGCGCGTTCCTTGTCGGCCTCGATGACCTTGATCGACGCCGCCGGGAAGTCCTCTTCCAATTGCTGGGCCAGGAACAGGCCGACATTGCCGCCGCCGAAGATGATGATCCGGCGGGCTTCCTGGTCCTCGCGGCCGAAGGCCGACAAAGCGCGCGGCACATGCAGGGTATCGACGACGAAATAGACCTCGTCGCCGTCCAGCATCTGGTCTTCCGGGCTGGGCACGATGGCGCGGCCGTCGCGGACGATGCCGACCACCACGATGTTGAGATCGGGGAACAGAACCGTCAATTGACGCAGCGGCGTGTTGATCAGCGGCGTCTGCAGGTCGCAGCGGACCCCGATCAGGCGGACCTTGTCGCCGGCCATGGGGATGACGTCGATGGCGCCCGGCACTTCCAGCCGTCGGGTGATGGCGCGGGCCACCTCGATCTCGGGGCTGATGATGACGTCGATCGGCATGTGATCGCGGGTGAACAGCGTCGACCACATCGGCTGCAGATAGGTCTGGGCGCGCACGCGGGCGATCTTGGTCGGAACGTTGAACAGCGAGTGCGCCACCTGGCAGGCCACCATGTTGACCTCGTCGGCGTGGGTCACCGCGATGATCATGTCGGCATCGCCGGCTCCGGCCTGTTCCAGCACCGACGGATGCGAGGCGTGGCCAAGGATCGCCTGGACGTCCAGGGTGTCGGTGATCTTCCTGATCAGATCGGGGCGCTGGTCGATGACGGTGACGTCGTTGCTTTCCCCGGCCAGGTAATGGGCGATGTTGAAGCCGACTTGGCCGGCGCCGCAAACGATGACCTTCATCCCTGCCCCCTTTGGACCCGCCCCTAGTGCACTGATCCCTTCAGATGGTACACCGACCATCCGAAGGGATCAGTGCACAATTCAACAAATGAGTGGCCTGCTTATCCCCGGAATTCGCCTTGCGAATTTCGGGGGCTGGACACTAGCGGGCCTTGTCGTCGGTGTTGACGCCCAGAAGCTTGAGCTTGCGATGCAACGCCGACCGCTCCATGCCGACAAAGGCGGCCGTGCGCGAGATGTTGCCGGCGAAACGGTTGACCTGGGCCAGCAGATATTCCCGCTCGAACAATTCGCGGGCCTCGCGCAGCGGCAACGTCATGATCTCGCCCGACTTCTCCCAGCGCAGCACGACCGGCGTGATGGCGCCGATCTCGCTGGGCAGCATGTCGGCGCGCACCGCCTCGGCCTGCTCGCCCGGGGCCATGATCAGCAACCAATCCATCACGTTGCGCAACTGGCGCACATTGCCCGGCCAGTCATAGGCCTGCAGCGCCGCCAGCGCGTCCTCGCCCAAAGTGCGCGGCTGCACGCCGGCGGCCTGGGCCGCCAGGAACATGAAATGGCGCGCCAGATGAGGGATGTCTTCCTTGCGGTCACGCAGCGCCGGCACCCGCATCGGCACGACGTTCAGGCGATAGAACAGATCCTCGCGGAAACGGCCGGCGGCCATTTCCGATTGCAGGTCGCGGTTGGTGGTGGCGATGACACGGACATCGACTTCGACCCGCTTGGTGCCGCCGACCCGTTCGAAGGTCTGGTCCTGCAGGACGCGGACGATCTTGCCCTGGGTTTCCAGCGGCATGTCGGCCACTTCGTCCAGCAGCAGCGTACCGCCATGGGCCTGTTCGAAGGTGCCGACCTTGCGTTGACCATCTTGGCCGTCATGGCCGTGTTCCGAGCCGAACAGCTCGATTTCCATGCGGTCGGGGTGCATGGCGGCGCAGTTCAGCACCACGAAGGGCGCGTCGGCCCGTTTGGAATGGGCGTGAACGATGCGGGCCACCACTTCCTTGCCCGAACCGGCCGGGCCGGTGATCAGCACGCGCGAATTGGTCGGCGCCGCCTTTTCGATGATCTGGCGGATCTGCTGGACATAGGCCGACACGCCGACCATGTCGCCGACGGCGGTGGCGCCGCCGATGCGCAGGCGCAGTTCCTGGTTCTCGCGACGCAGGCGGGCGGCCTCGATGGCGCGCTCGATGATGATCAGCAGGCGGTCGGTCTTGAACGGCTTCTCGATGAAGTCATAGGCGCCCTTGTGAATGGCCTCGACCGCCGTCTCGATGGTGCCGTGGCCGGAAATCATCACCATCGGCACGTCGGGGTGCTCGGCCTTGACCGCCTCGAGGATGCCCAGGCCGTCGAGCTTCGAGCCCTGCAGCCAGATATCCTGGATGATCAGGCTGGGACGGCGCGCCCGCACGGCCTCGAGCGCCGCATCGGAATGGGCGGCCTCACGCGTGGAATAGCCTTCGTCTTCAAGAATTCCGGCGATCAAGGCCCGGATGTCGGCCTCGTCGTCGACGATCAGAATGTCATGCGCCATTTTCAACCGTCATGTCGGCAGACGCGGAGGCCGCTTGCGACTCGGTGTGGCGGAACGCCATCCCGATGCGGGCCCCGCCTGAGGGGGCGTCCTCCAGATAAAGGTCACCTTCATGGTCTTCCACGATTTTCTTGACGATGGCAAGACCTAATCCCGTGCCCTTGCTCCGCGTCGTGACATAGGGCTCGGTCAATCTTTCGCGGTTTTCCGCCGGCAATCCCTTGCCGTTGTCGGTCACCTCGACGCGGATGGCGCCGGTTGCGTCCTCGGTCAGCACCAGCGACACCTGGCCGGGCGGCAGATCGTCGCCTTCCCGGCCGGCGATGGCCTCGACCGCGTTCTTCAACAGATTGGTCAGGGCTTGGCCCATCAGGCGGGCGTCGCAGAACAAGGTCACCGGATGATCGGGAATGTCGCCGGTGAATGTGACCTCGGGATATCCGGTCTTTTGCAGGAACAGCGATTCGCGGCAGATGGCCGACAGGTTCTCGGGCTTCATCTGCGGGGCCGGCATGCGGGCGAAGGACGAGAATTCATCGACCATGCGGCCGATGTCGCCGACCTGACGGACGATGGTTTCGATCAAGGTTACATAGGTGTCCGGATCGCTTTGAATTTCCTTAAGATATTTGCGCTTCAGCCGCTCGGCCGACAATTGAATCGGGGTCAGCGGATTCTTGATTTCGTGGGCGATGCGCCGGGCGACGTCGGCCCAGGCGGCCTTGCGTTGGGCCGAGACCAATTCGGTGATGTCGTCGAAGGTGACGACATAGCCGATGGTTTCGCCCTCAAGCCGCTCGGCGGCGGCACGCACCAGCAAGGTCCTGGCCCGGCCGGCGCGCGACAGGCGCACCTCGTGATGGACCAGACGGTCGGGCCGGCGGCGCATGTCGTCGATGGCGTCGGCCAGTTCGGGCACCATATCGACCAGGGGGTGGCCGATCATCTCTTCCGACGACAGGCCCAGCAACTCGCACGCCGAGCGGTTCGGCAAATGGATGCGCTGTTCGCGGTCCAGACCGATCACGCCGGCCGACACGCCGGCCAGCACGGTTTCGGTGAAACGGCTGCGTTCGTCCAGTTCGCGGTTGGCCTCGATCAGCTCGCGGCGCTGCTGGTCCAACTGGCCGGTCATACGGTTGAAGGCACGGGCCAGCGTGCCGACCTCGTCGGCGGCATCCTCGTCAACCCGGATTGACAGGTCGCCGGCGCGGATCTTCTCGGCGGCATCGATCAGCTTGGCGATCGGCGTCGCCAGCGTCATGGCCATGCTCAGGCCGACCCACACGGCGGCCAGCAGCAGCAACAGCGCGACCACGGCGAACACCAGCGAGAAGGCCCGTTCCAGCCCTTGGCGCTTGCCTTCCAGCCGCTCGTATTCGGCCACCGCCGCCGAGGTGTGCTCCATATGGCCGATCACCTTGGGATCGACGAAGCGGCCGACATATAGGAACGTCTCGCTGAAGAAGCCTTGCAGCATCACCAGGGCGCGGATGCGGTCGTCATCCTCGCTGGTCAGCACCGCCACCTCGCCCGACCGGGCCTTTTCATAGGCCCAGAACGGAATCTGATCCAGCCCCGATTCGATCGAGAAGGCCAGGCCGGACTTGGCCAGCACCCTGCCCTGGGCGTCGAAGACGATGGCCTCGGTCAGGCCGCGGACGGCCGCCTGGGTCGAGACGAAATTGGAAAAGCGGGCCAGCGACCGGGTCAGCATCGGCCCTTCGCGATTGATGTCGTTGGCCATGGCCAGGGCGTCGCCGCCGATGATCTGCTGGTGTTCCTCCTGATAGGCCTTGGCGACGGCCAGCGAGGCCTGCAGCGCGGTCCGCACCCGGTCCGAGAACCACCCCTCGACGCCATAGCGGAAAAACACCGTCGAGCCGACCGACACCAGGATCGCCGGCGTCAGCGCCACCAACGAGAACAGCAGGACGAATTTCAAATGCAGGCGCGAGCCGGTGGTGCCGCGCCGATGGGCCCGCCACACCGAGACGATGCGCAACCCCACCAGCACGCCCAATCCCAGCAGCAAGGCGACATCCAGCGCCAGCAGGCTAAGGACGGTCCGCGGGTCGGGCACCTCGGGGCCTGACACCGTCATGGCCAGGAAGGTGGCGATGACCGACGGTACGGTGGTGAAGGCCAACAACAGCGCCAGTTTACGGGCCAGCCCGATCTTTCTGGCCCACACCATCAAACGCGGCAATTGGCGCCTGCGGTCGCCGGCCATCGGCTATTTCAGCCCGCCGCGGGCCACCGACAGGTCGAGATCGCGGATCTTCTTGCGCAGCGTGTTGCGGTTGACGCCCAGGATATGGGCGGCCTTGATCTGGTTGCCGCGGGTCACCTCGAGCGCCAGGCTGATCAATGGCCGCTCGACCTCGCGCAGCACGCGGTCGTAGATGCCGGGCGGCGGCAGATTGTCGCCGTGGCTGGAGAAATATTCGCGCAGGTGGCGCTCGACGCTGGCCGACAGCCCCTCGCCCTCGACCGAGGCGACGGCATCGGCGATCGGGGCGCCGCCGGCCAACTCAGCCTCGATGACATCGACGCCGATCACTTCCTGGGAATAAAGCGCGCCCAACCGGCGAACCAGATTTTCCAGCTCGCGCACGTTGCCGGGCCACCGATGCCGCTTCAGACGGTCCATCGCCTGGGAATCGATGGCCTTGGGCGGCAATCCCTCGGCGCCGGCCTGGCTCAGGAAATGGCGAACCAGTTCAGGGATGTCCTCGGTCCGCTCGCGCAAGGGCGGCAGCCGGATCGGCACCACGTTCAGGCGATAGAACAAATCCTCGCGGAACAGTCCCTGGCGGATCAGTTGGGTCAGGTCGCGGTGGGTGGCGGCGACGATGCGGACATTGGCCCGGATCGGCGTGCGGCCGCCGACGGTGGTGTATTCGCCTTCCTGCAGCACGCGCAGCAGCCGGGTCTGCGCCTCGGGCGGCATGTCGCCGATCTCGTCCAGGAACAGCGTGCCGCCTTCGGCCTGCTCGAACCGGCCGGACGCCCGCTGGGTGGCGCCGGTAAAGGCGCCCTTTTCATGACCGAACAGCTCGGACTCGATCAGTTCGCGCGGGATCGCCGCCATGTTGATGGCGACGAACGAGCCATTGCGGCGCTTGCCGTAATTGTGAAGCGCCCGGGCCACCAGTTCCTTGCCGGTGCCCGACTCGCCGGTGATCATCACCGACAGGTCGGTGCCCATCAGGCGGGCCAGGGTCCGATAGATTTCCTGCATCGCCGCCGAGCGGCCGATCAGCGGCAGCTTTTCCTCGTCCTCGACGGCGCCATCCTCGCTGGGCTGGCTGCGCGGCGTTGTCAAGGCACGGTTGACGACCGAGACCAGCTCCTTGATGTCGAACGGCTTGGGCAGATATTCGAAGGCGCCGCGCTGGGTCGCCTTGACCGCGGTCAGCAAGGTATTCTGCGCGCTCATCACGATGATGCGCATTTCCGGGCGGATCTTCTTGATGCGGGGCAGCAGATCCAGGCCGCTTTCATCGGGCATCACGACATCGGTGATGACCAGGTCGCCCTCGCCTTCCGACACCCAGCGCCACAAGGTCGAGGCGTTGCCGGTGGTGCGGACCTCGTAGCCGGCGCGGCCCAGCGCCTGGGCCAGAACAGTACGGATGCCGCGATCGTCGTCGGCGACCAGGATGGTGGATGGTGTACTCATGACCTAGGCTCGATCCCCTTCCTCGACCATCGGCAACATCACCCTGAACACGGTGCGCCGTGGAATAGAGTCAAATTCGACGATGCCGCCATGATCGCCGACGATCTTGGCGACCAGGGCCAGGCCCAGGCCCTTGCCGGCCGGCTTGGTGGTGACGAAGGCGTCGAACAGGTGCTGGCGCAGATCATCGGGAATGCCGGCGCCATTGTCCTGGATGCTGACCACCAGCGGCAGGTGGCGCCTGGCCTCGCTGCCGGGAACGGCCAGGCGGACGCCATGCTGGTAGGCGGTGGTGACGACGATTTCGCCGCCATCGGCGGGTGCGGCCTCGGCCGCGTTCTTGATCAGGTTCAGGAATACCTGGATCAACTGGTCGCGGCTGCCCCACACCGGAGGCAGCGACGGGTCGTAATTCTCGATGATCCGGACATTGCGGGCGAAGCCGTTTTCCGAGATGCGCCGCACATGTTCCAGCACCTGATGGATGTTGACCGGCACGCGATCGACCTGGGGATTTTCGGAGAATACCTCCATCCGATCGACCAATGCGACGATACGGTCGGCCTCGTCGACGATCAGGCGGGTCAGTTGGCGGTCTTCCTCGGACGCCGCCAGTTCCAGCAATTGCGCGGCGCCACGGATGCCCGATAGCGGGTTCTTGACCTCGTGGGCCAGCATGGCCGCCATGGCGGTGACCGAACGGGCCGCGTTGCGGCTGGCCAACGAGCCGCCGATCTTCAAGGCGATGGATTGCTCGTGCAGGGAAAGGGCCACGCCGCCGGGGATTTCGGCGATCGGCGACACCTGGACGGTCACGGTCCGATGTCCGGTGCGCGGGGTGTCGAGGATGATGCCGTATTCGGACACCACCTGGGATTCGTGGCGGGCCTGCTCGATCAGCGAGAAGATCGGACAATCGGGCGGCAGCAACGCCTGAACCGACTGGTTGCACAGATAAGCCTGGCCCGACTGGAACAATTGTTCCGCCGCCGCGTTGGCGTAAAGGATGCGATCGTCACCGTCGATCACCAGCACCGCGGCCGCCAGGGCGCCCAGCACCAAGGACGGATCGACCGTGTCCCGTGGGACCCTGCGCAGGGCCGTTTTCGCGCTCATGCCGCCTCGCGGTCGCACAGGGGAAGATAAAAGTCGAGGATGGCGCGGCGAACCTTGTCTGCATCGCTCATCCGGTTGACGGCGGCGCGGAAATCGGCCGAGCCATGCAATCCCTTGGAATACCAGGCCACATGCTTGCGGGCCATGCGAATGCCGGTATCGCTGCCGTAATGGGACAGCATGTCGTCGAAATGGGCCAGCAGGATCTCGAGTTGGCGTTCCAGCGAGGGATCGGCCCGGCGCTCGCCGGTGGTCAGATACGCCCCCACCTGGCCGGGCAGCCACGGCCGGCCATAGGTGGCCCGCCCGATCATCACCCCGTCGGCGCCGGATTCCTGAAGCGCGCGCACGGCATCGGCCTCGGTGTGGATGTCGCCATTGACCACCACCGGGATCGATACCGCCTCCTTGACCTGGCGGACGAAGGCCCAATCGGCGGTGCCGGTATAGAATTGCTGGCGGGTGCGCCCGTGCACGGTGACCATCTTGATGCCGCTTTGCTCGGCGATGCGGGCCAGGCGCGGCGCGTTCAGGGTGTGGTGGTCCCAGCCCATGCGGCACTTCAAGGTCACCGGGATCGACACCGCCCGCGCGGTCGCTTCCAGGATGCGCCCGGCCAGCACCTCGTCCTTCATCAGGGCCGAGCCGGCCTCGCCCTTGATGGCGACCTTCTTGACCGGGCAGCCCATATTGATGTCGATGATGGCGGCGCCCATGTCCTGGTTCATCCGCGCCGCATCGGCCATGGCGGCGGTGTCGCAGCCGGCCAGTTGCACCGACAGCGGGAATTCCTCGGCACAGCCGGCGGCCATCTTGATGGTCTGGCGGTTGGCCCGGATCATCGCCTGGCTGGCGATCATTTCCGACACCACCAACCCGCCGCCCATCCGCTTGACCAGACGCCGGAACGGCAGATCGGTCACGCCGGACATCGGCGCCAGAATCACGGGGTTGGCGAGGGTCAGGTCGCCGACGGACAGGGGTTTCGACAAGATCGCAGTCATGCTGCGTATTTATTATGCAGACGCTGCCCAATGCAACGGCAAAAGCCGCGTGCCTAGTGACTAAGCTTTCGGCAAAGCTGGAATCACCGTAAGTTCAATTGTTGCTGGCGGGCCTGAATCTCGGCCGGCCAGGTCGATTTGACATAGGCCAGGACCGAGCGGATTTCGCGGTCGGTCAGCCGGCCGACGAAGGACGGCATGGCCGAACGATAGTCGGGCGGCGCGAACCGGCTCATGCCGTGCTTGGTCATGGCGAACAATTGTTCATCGCTGTGGTGCCAGGTGTGGCCGGTTTCGTCGTGCGGCGGGGCCGGCAATTCGCCGTTGGGCTTGCGGACCCGCCAATCGGGCTCGCCCTTCAGGTCGGCGCCGTGGCATTCGGCACAATGTCTGCGATAAAGGTCGGCCCCCTGGGCCACGGCCTGGACGTCGCGCGGGTCGATGGCGTGGCCGAAGCGCTGCCACGGGCGCGATGCCAGGACGCCCCCCACCATAGCCGCCACCACCAGGCCAATCACGATTTTCGGCTTCATTCCCGCCCTCCCGGCACGAACTATAACGGCCCCGCCGCGCCTGCGGTAGTGGGTTGCAATCCGCTGTCCAAGGCGCATGATGGGGCCTGTTTTTTCACGGCTGCGGGCCTTTGACATGAGTACCGTCCTGATCTCGATCTTCTGCCCCGACCGCACCGGCCTGATCGCCGCGATCACCGGCAGGCTGTTCGACCTTGGCGCCAATCTGGGCGACACCAGCTTCGCCATGCTGGGCGCCGGCGCCGAATTTACCTCGATCTGCGAATTGCCGGCCGGGTTCGACGCCCTCGAGATCGAGGGCGCGCTGGAAGCCATGCCGGAACTGGCCTCGGCGCAGATTTCGGTCAGGTCGTTCGACCTTGATTCCGCCCACGGCCCGGCCGGGCGGATCACCCACCGGGTGGTGGTGTCGGGCGGCGACCGCCCCGGCCTGGTCGCCCGCCTGTCCGAGGTGTTCGGCGAGTTCAAGGCCAACATCGTGCGCATGGACGCCCAGCGCCTTCCCGAACAGGGGCTTTACATCACCCGCTTCGCCGTCTCGTTGACGGAACGGGCCGATGCCTGCCTGGCAACGGTGGCCAATACCGCCGGCGAGTTGCACCTGACCTGCCATATCGAGACGGCGTGAGCGGATCGATGGACGAGGATATCGTCGCCTCGTTTCCCCAGTTCGCCAAACTGGACAATGCGGGCGCCCGTCTGTTGCGCGATTCGGCCCGTGTTGCCGCCATTCCCGCCGGCACGGTGCTGTTCCAGGACGGCGCCGAATGTTCCAGCTACGTCCTGGTGATGGACGGCTCGATCCGTGTGCAGAAGGTCGCCGAGAACGGGCGCGAGATCGTGCTGTACCGCGTTGAGTCCGGCCAATCCTGCGTGTTGACCACCAATTGCCTGATCGCCCGCGAGGATTATGCCGCCGAGGGCATCGCCGAGACCGACGTCCGCGCGTTGGTCCTGCCGGCCGCGACCTTCCGCACCCTTCTCGGGCAATCGGAAGCGTTCCGGGATTTCGTGTTTTCGGCCTATGCGGCGCGGATCGGCGACCTTTTGATGTTGATCGAGGAAGTGGCCTTCGGCCGCGTCGATGTCCGCCTGGCCGCCTGGCTGCGCCAGCATGCCGATAGCGGCGGCACCGCCCGCGCCACCCACCAGGAAATCGCCGTCGAACTGGGCACGGCGCGCGAGGTGGTCAGCCGCCAGCTCAAGGAATTCGAGCGGCGCGGCTGGGTCAGTCTGCATCGCGGCCGCGTCGAGATCCGCGACACCAAGGGATTGTCCAGCCTGTCCGACGGTGTGTGACCTAGTCACGGAGCGATGGCGCCCGTTGTGGTCTAGTGCCCCGACTGAACCATTTTGATGTCGGAGCAATCATGAACAAGAACGTTGGCGGTATCGACCGCATCCTTCGCATTGTCGCTGGTATCGGCCTGATCGCCGTGTCCGCCCTGACCGACTATATCGGCCCGTGGGGCTTCATCGGCGTGGTGCCGCTGGCCACCGGCCTGATCGGCTGGTGCCCGGCCTACCTGCCGCTGGGCATCAAGACCTGCCGGAAGGCGTAAACGTCGGTTGACGGCCACCGGTCAGCAATCCGACATCGCCGCCAATGGCGGCGAGATTGATGCTGGTGGTCGTTTCCATCGCGTAACGGAACAGTGTGTGCGGGCCGCCGGCTTTCGGGCCGGTGCCCGACAGACCCTCGCCGCCGAACGGCTGTACCCCAACCACTGCCCCGATCTGACCGCGATTGACATAGATGTTGCCGACGCGCACGTTCTGGGCCACTTGTTGCCAAAACGAATCAATTCGTGAATGGATGCCGAGTGTCAGGCCATAGCCGCTGGCATTGATCCAATCCAGGACCGACCCCAGGTGCGACCGGGCGAAATGCACCACGTGCAGGATCGGGCCGAACACTTCCGCGCCCAATAGATCGGCATTTTCCAGGCGAAAGGCTCGGGGGCCGAACATCGTCAGCTCCGCCAGACCATCGGGGATGGGACATTCGAACAATCGGGTGGCCCGGTGCCCGATCCAATCGGCATGGGCTTGCAGGCGGTCGCGGGCGGCGGCGGCGATCACCGGGCCGATATCGGTCGCCAATTGCCAGGGCGGTCCCAGCCGCAGCTCGGCCGCAGCCCCGGCCAGCAGCCGCTCGACCGTTTTCGCAGTCTCATTTTGCACGAACAGGATTCGCGCCGACGAACAGCGCTGGCCGGCCGAACGAAAGGCCGAGACAATGACGTCGTCCGCCAATTGCTCGGGCAAGGCCGAGGAATCGGCGATAGCCGCATTGATGCCGCCGGTCTCGGCGATCAGCGGAATGATCGGCCCCGCCCTGGCGGCCAGCCGGCGATTGATCGCCTGGGCGGTGGCGGTGGACCCGGTGAAGGAAACCCCGGCCACACCGGGATGGTCGATCAGGGCCTGGCCGATTTCGACGCCCCCGGTCACCAGATGCAAGGCGTCCCGGGGCACCCCGGCTTGGTGCAACAGATCGACCGCGCGGGCGGCGATCCTGGGCGTCTGCGGTGCTGCCTTGGCGACCACGGCATTGCCGGCGGCCAGGGCCGCCGCCACCTGGCCGACGAAGATTGCGAGCGGGAAGTTCCACGGGCTGATGGCGGCGAACACCCCCCTGCCCTTCAGTCGCAACCGGTTGCTTTCGCCGGTCGGCCCCGGCAGAACCATATCGCCCCCAAAATGTTTCCGCGCCTGCACGGCGTAATAGCGCAGGAAATCGACCGTCTCGCGCAGTTCGGCGATGGCGTCGGGGATGGTCTTGCCGGCCTCGTGGACCAGACCGGCGATCAGGTCCGGGGCCGCCGCTTCCACAAGATCCGACGCCTTTTCAAGGAGTTCCGCCCGTCCTTCGCCACCCAGTCGGTCCCAGGACCCGGACGCCGCGGCCGCTGCGTCAACCGCATGGTTGACATCGGTGGGTGCCGAGGTTGGCGGGCTGGGATGGTCGGGCCGGGAGGCGGCATGGCCTTCCATCATCGCCCGGATATCGGGCTCGGACAGGTCCCATCCCGCCGCCGCCCGCCGCTCGGGGGCAAACATCACGGACGGTTCCGGCAAGCCGCCGCCGCAGGCCTGGTGCGGGGCCTGGATCAGACTGTCGATGGGCGCATTCTTGTCAACCACGCCATTGACGAACGATCCGTTGGCGCCGTTTTCCAACAAACGCCGGACCAGATAGGGCAGCAGATCATGGTGAAGACCCACGGGGGCATAGACCCGGCAGGGCTGGCTGGGGGCGATTTGCTCGTAGATCCGCTCGCCCATGCCGTGTAGGCGCTGGAACTCCCAATCGGTGCGCGGCCCGGCCAAGGCTTCGATGGTGGCGATGGTCAAAGCATTGTGGGTGGCGAAGGCCGGATAGATGAATGTTTCGGCATCGAACAAAATGCGCGCGCAGGCAAGATAGGACAAATCGGTGGCCGCCTTGTCGGTGAAGACCGGATAGGTGTCCAGGCCGGCCTCTTGCGCCCGCTTGATCTCACCGTCCCAATAGGCGCCCTTGACCAGGCGCACCACCAGGCGAACGCCCCGTCCACGGGCCATGTCCGCCAAATAGCCACACACCGCCCGGGCCCGCTTCTGATAGGCCTGAACCGCCAGCCCCAGCCCGTCCCACCATTCCAGGCGCTCCAGGACATCCAGCGTCGGATGCAGGCGGCTGGCCTCCTCGGCGTCGATTGTCAACCCGACATTGACACCGTGGGCCAGGCGCCCCAGTTCGGCCAGGCGGGGCACCAACTGGGCCAGAACCCGCTCGGTCTGCGCCGCCTCGAAGCGGGGATGCAGGGCCGAAAGCTTGACCGAGATGCCCGGCCCCACAATCGGCCCCTGGCCGCCGGATGTCCGGCCGATGGCGGCGATGGCCTCGGCATAGGCGTCGAAATGGCGATCGGCATCGGCCTGGGTCCTGGCCCCTTCCCCCAGCATGTCGAAGGAATAGCGATAGCTGGGATCGGCCCGGGCCAGGGCGTCCTCGATGGTGCCCCCCATCACGAATTGGCGGGCCAGCAAGCGCACCGCTTGCGCCAAGGCCGCCCGCAGGACCGGCTCGCCCAGCCGCGCCGCCAGGCCGGCATGGTGCAGCAGGTCAGCCCCGGTCGCCAGCCCCCAGGCCGCAACGTTGACCAGCCGCGATGGTGAATGGCCCAGATGGCGATGCCAGTCCCCATGCCCCAACCGGTCCTCGATCAAGGCGTCGATGGTGGCGCCGTCGGGAATCCTGAGCAGCGATTCGGCGATCACCATCAGGCTGACCCCTTCCGCATTGGACAGGCTGAATTCCTGCAAGAACGCGTCGAACAGAGCCGGCGGCCGGTTGCGGGCCGCCTGGATCAATTGCGCGGCGCGGTCCTGCACACCGGCCGGCGGCAGTGCGACCTGGGCCAGCAATTCCCGCAGGCAGGCGGCTTCGTCCTGGTGATGAGCGGTGATGATCGGGTGGCGATCGGACATGGTGGCCCCCTTTCTTCGGATGTGCGATACCAATCGCTGTCGTTCAAGGGGCGGCGGGCATGCCGCTTGCATCAAGAATCCGGTTTCATACGGGGGAGAGTGACCGAAGATGACCTATTGTTTGGCGATGGCCTTGGACGAGGGCCTGGTTCTGGCGTCCGACTCGCGCACCAATGCCGGTGTCGACCACATTTCGACCTATCGCAAGATGCGGGTGTGGCAAAAGGACGAAGACCGCCTGATCGTGCTGCTGAGCGCCGGCAACCTGGCGATCACCCAGGCGGTGGTGGCGATCCTGGAACAGAACGTCCGCGCTGACGCCACCGACCACAGCGTCCTGAACGTCGATTCACTGCAGCACGCCGCCCGGCTGGTCGGCCAGGCGGTGCGCCAGGTCTATCACCATGACGGCAAGGCCTTGAAGGAAGCCGGGGTGGATTTCACCATCTCGTTGATCCTGGGTGGCCAGATCAAGGGCGAAGAACCGCGCCTGTTCATGATCTACGCCGCCGGCAATTTCATCGAGGCGACGCCCGAGACCCCTTATTTCCAGATTGGCGAAACCAAATACGGCAAGCCGATCATCGACCGCATGGTCAACACCAAGACCGACCTGACCAGCGCCGCCAAATGCGCCCTGGTATCGCTGGATTCGACCATCCGTTCGAACATGACGGTCGGCCTGCCAATCGATCTGTTGGTCTATCGCAAGGACACCTTCAAGGTCGCCACCCATCAGGTGGTGCGCGACCACGACCCCTATTTCGAGGACTTGCGCACCCATTGGGGCAAGGGCATCCGCGAATTGTTCCAGCGCCTGCCCGACCCGCCGTGGGAAATCTAGCGCATTTCCCGGTCTGACCCGGTCGGAGCGGAACATGCGCCAAGCCCGCGCGGCGTGTGAGCGGGCCCGGCACGGGCCGTACGGACAAACTTAGATTTCCTCGACCTCGACGATGCCCGACACCGAGCGAAGCGCCCCCATGAAGGCCGGGCTGAGCTGGATGGTCTGTTTCAGCCCGATTTCGACCTCGCGGTTGCCGATCTGTGAGACGATGGTGATGCGGTTGCGTCCGCGCGCTTCCTTCTCGACCAGCCCGGCCAGGGCGGGCAGCGGCGCCTCGTCGCGGATGGTGATGCGCAGGCCTGCGGCCGCCTTGGCCGCCTCCTGGTCCAGCGAGGCGATGCGCTGGCAGGTCAGGCGCAATTGCTCGTCTTCGAGGCGGGCATCGACCTCGAGCAGCAGCGGACCGCCGGCTTCCAGCAATTCGCGGGTGGTGTTCAGGACTTCCGAGAAGCAGGTGACCTCGAACATGCCCGAGGCGTCGGACAGGGTCAGGAAGGCGTAGCGGCTGCCCTTGGCAGACGTGCGTTCCTGCTTCGACAACAGATTGCCGGCCAGCTTCACCCGCCCCTTGCCGCCGGCCTGCAGATGGCGCGGCAACTCGGTGATCTTCAAGGCGCCCAGGCGCTTCAGGCTTTTGGCGAAGGCGTCCAGCGGATGGGCCGACAGATAGAAGCCGATGGCGTCGAATTCCTGGCTCAGTTTCTCGTGCGGTGACCAGTCGGGGGCGTTTTCCAGCTTGGGTGCGGGGGCAACGTTGCCGCCCAGCAGACTCATCTGCTGCGAGCCGCGGCTTTCCGCCTCGGCCGCCGCGAAGCGCATCAGCGATTCGACATTCTTGAACACCTTGCCACGGTTCTTTTCCAGGCTGTCGAACACGCCGGCCCGGACCATGTTTTCCATCTGGCGGCGGTTCAGCTGCTTGGTATCCAGCCTGCGGGCAAAATCGAACAGATCCTTGTAGGGACCGCCACGGTCGCGTTCGTCGGCGATGGATCGGCACGCGCCCTCACCGACATTCTTCAAGGCCGCCAGGGCATAGCGCACCGCCAAGGTGCCGTCGGGCAGCTTTTCCACCGAGAAATCGGCGCGCGACTTGTTGATGTCGGGGGGCAACAGCTTGATTTTCAGCCGGTCGAGTTCCTGTCGGAAGGCGTTCAGCTTGTCGGTCGAGCTGATTTCGTAGGTCATGGTCGCCGCCATGAACTCGGCCGGATGGTTGGCCTTCAGCCAGGCGGTCTGATAGGCGATCAGCGCATAGGCCGCCGCGTGCGACTTGTTGAAGCCGTATTCTGCGAATTTCGCCACCTTGTCGAAGATCATCGAGGCCTGGTCGCCATCGACGCCGCGCGCCACCGCGCCATCGACGAAGGCCTTGCGCTGGGCCTCCATCTCTTCCTTGATCTTCTTGCCCATGGCGCGGCGCAACAGATCGGCGCCGCCCAGCGAATAGCCGGACAGCACCTGGGCGATCTGCATCACCTGTTCCTGGTAGACCATGATCCCGAAGGTTTCCTTCAAGATCGGCTCCAGCAACGGATGCATGTAATCCGGCTGCTCCAGCCCGTGCTTGCAGGCGATGTAGCGCGGAATCTGGTCCATCGGGCCGGGGCGATACAGCGCCACCACGGCGATCAGGTCTTCCAGCCGGTTCGGCCGCATTTTGCGCAGCACGTCGCGCATGCCCGAACTTTCCAGCTGGAACACGCCGGCGGTGTCGCCCCGGGTCAAGAGTTCGTAGGAATGCTGGTCATCCAGCGGCAACGCCGACAGATCGACCTCGGTGCCGGTGACCTTCTTGATGTGCTTGATGGCGGTGATCATCACCGACAAGGTCTTAAGGCCCAGGAAGTCGAACTTGACCAGGCCGGCCGCTTCCACCCACTTCATGTTGAACTGGGTCACCGGCATGTCGGACCGGGGATCGCGATAAAGCGGCACCAGTTCGTCCAGCGAGCGATCGCCGATCACCACGCCGGCCGCGTGGGTCGAGGCATGGCGGTAAAGCCCTTCCAGCTTCATCGCCAGATCGATCAAATGGCCGACCGCCTCGTCGCGCTCGCGGGCTTCCTTGAGCTGCGGTTCGACCTCCAAGGCCTGTTCCAGGGTTACCGGATTGGCCGGATTGTTGGGGACCAGCTTGCAGATGCGATCGACCTGTCCGTACGGCATCTGCAGCACGCGGCCGACGTCGCGCAGCACCGCACGGGCCTGCAATTTACCGAAGGTGATGATCTGGGCGACCTGGGCGTAGCCGTATTTGTCCTGGACATAGCGAATGGTTTCTTCGCGGCGGTCCTGGCAGAAATCGATGTCGAAGTCGGGCATCGACACGCGTTCGGGGTTCAGGAAGCGTTCGAACAGCAAACCCCAGCGCAACGGGTCGAGATCGGTGATGGTCAGCGCCCACGCCACCGCCGAGCCGGCGCCCGAACCACGGCCCGGGCCGACCGGTATGTCGTGCGCCTTCGACCATTGAATGAAATCCGACACGATCAGGAAGTAGCCGGGAAAGCCCATCTGCTCGATCACGCCGATTTCGTACTCGATGCGCTCGCGATAGGGCTTGGCGGCGTGTTCCTTCTCGTCGTCGGTCATGCCGGGCTGGAAGACGTGCTTTTCCAACCGGGCTTCCAACCCTTCCAGGCACTTCTTGCGTAAGACCTCGGCCTCGGTCAGACCATCCATGCGATAAGGCGGCAGGATCGGCTTGCGCTTGAACACCATGAAGGCGCAGCGCTTGGCCACCACCAGCGTATTGTCGCAGGCCTCGGGCAAATCGGCGAACAGCGCCCGCATTTCCTCGGGGCTCTTGAAATAATGCTCGGGCGTCAGGCGGCGGCGCTCTTCCTGGGCGACATAGGCGCCCTCGGCGATGCAGATCAGGGCATCGTGCGCTTCGTACATGGCGCGGTCGGCGAAGAACGGCTCGTTGGTGGCAACCAGCGGCAGCCCATGCTTATAGGCCAGCTCGACCAGTGCCGGCTCGACCCGGTCCTGGGCATTGATGCCGTGGCGCTGCAGTTCGACATAGGTGCGGCCGGGAAAGGCCTGGGCCAGGCGGACCAGCAGGATTTCCGCCTTGTCGGCCTGGCCTTCCGTCAACAGGCGGTTGACGGGGCCGCCGCCGGCCCCGGTCAGCAGCAAAAGACCGGCCGAATGGGCCTCGAGGTCCAACAGCCGCACCTGCGGCGTTTCCCCGGCATCGGTTTCCAGATAGGCCTTGGACACCAGCTTCAGCAGGTTGGAATAGCCGGTCTCGTTCTGGCACAGCAGCACCAGCCAATCGGGATTGGGCTTGCGCCCGTCCTTCGAGGGCGCTCCGTCATCGCGGCGCACCGCCACCTGACAGCCGATGATCGGCTGGATGCCGGCATCGGCGCACGAGGTCGAGAATTCCAGCCCGCCGAACAGATTGCCGGTGTCGGCGATGCCCACCGCCGGCATCTTCATCTTCTCGCACAGCTTGGTCAGCTGCTTGATCTTGATGGCGCCTTCCGACAGCGAATAGGCGGTGTGGACCCTGAGATGGACGAAATCGGCGTGGTTGGGCATGACGGCCTATCCCGCCCGCCGCGCCCAGCGTTTCAGATCGTCCTCGAACGAGATGCCGTCGTGGCGACCCAGCTTGCGGCGATAGATCGACACGCTTTCCATCACCCGTTGGACATAGCCGCGGGTTTCGGTGAACGGGATCATTTCGATCCAATCGACCACGTCGATATTGGCCTCGCGCGGGTCGCCATATTCCTTGATCCAGCGCCTGGCCCTGGACGGCCCGGCGTTATAGGCGGTCAGCGCCAGCACATAGGAGCCGCCGAAATCGGAAATCATGTCGGCCAGATAGGCCCGGCCCAGACGGACATTGTAGTCCGGGTCGTCCAATCGGCCGGGATGGAAGGCCATCTTGATGGATTGCGCCACCTTCTTGGCGGTCGCCGGCATCAATTGCATCAATCCCCGCGCCCCTACAGGTGACTGCGCGTCGGTGATGAAGCCGCTTTCCTGACGGATCAGGGCCAGGACCAGGGCCTGTTCCGGGCTGTCGTCGCCCGAGATCGCCGGCATCGGCCAGCCGGCATCGACCAGGAACACGCTATCGCGATCGGCACGGCGCGCCACCGCGACCGCCAGATCGTTCCGCCCGCCATCCAGCGCCATCCGTCCGACCAGGGTGCGTTCCCCCGGGCTTTGCGCCACTTCGTTCAGGCGGATGAAGAAGGCGCGCAGATGCTCGCGCTCGCCCATCTCGATCATGATGCGGATGGCACGCACCAATTCGCGGGACTCGAACCTTTTGCGGTCGTCGGGGGACGGCTGCGGGTCCGGCGGCAACGGCCAGCGATGATCTTCCAGCCGGGATGCCGCCAACTGGCCGTAATAGGCGGTGAAATAGCGCGCCCCCTGGCTGTACCATTCACGCGCCGCACGGTCGTCCTTCAAGGTTTCGGCGGTGCGGCCGGCCCAATAGGCGGCGCGCGAGCGATTCAGCGGCGTCACCGCCGATTCCCACAGGCGCAGGAAATGGCCCATGGCGGTCTCGCGGTCATCAAGGAAGCGCAGCGCGATCCAGCCGGCCAGGAACTCGGCCTCGCCGAACTGACTGGCCTTGGCATCCAGACCGTGATCGGCGGCAACCTGATAGGCCCTTGAAATCAGCCCCTTCTGCAGGGCGCGGCGCGCCAGGATCGAACGTTCCTGCCACCACAGGTCGGGACGGACCTGATTGCGGGACGGATGGCTCAACAGATCGATGGCGTCCTCGTCCATGTCCTTCTGGCGGCGCCAGCGCACGCGGTCGAGGATCAGGCCGGGATCGTTCTTCAATTCCTTGGGGACGGCGGCGATGGCCGGCTCGGGATTGGCCTTGGCGTTCTGGAGCGCCAATCGGGCCTGGGCCAGTTGGCGGTGGCCGACATCGACCTTCAGCAGCATGTTGCCGGCCGGGCCGTCCTGCTTGTCCCACAACAGACGATCCAGGCGGCGCCAATGGTCGTCGGGCTGCAGATAGTCGGAATATTGGCTGAGAAACTGGCGTTCCTGCATCGCCCCGAACGAGCCCTCGACCCAGGTCTTGCGCAAAAGAGCGACGGCCCGCTCGGTCTGGCCGCTGCCCAGCAAGGCCTTGGCCAGCGCCATGGCGCCGTCGGACGTCACCGGCTCGCGGGTCTGGTACCAGGACAGAATCCGGTCGGCCGGCGTGGCCGGGCCGATGGCCTCTTCGGCGCGGCGGCCGATGGACCCCATCAGCGGCCAATCGGGCGAGGTCTCGACGAACGAGGAAATCTCTTCGAAACTTGCCCCCGAACGCGGATTGGAATAGGTCATCCAGCGGATCAGCTTGGCCAGCAGGCGGTTATGGGACTGCATGGCCAATCGTTCGGCCTCGCCGAAGCGGTCCTTGCGGGCGGCGGCGAAGACCTGCTGATAAAGCGGACGTTCGGCGACGGCGATTTCCCCGGCAGCGGCCGGCAAAATGGCCGAAACCGCAAACATCGCCGCCAGCACGGAATAGATGAACCCCCTCAACGCCGCTCCCATCGGTAAAGACCCGGGCGGGCATTCTAGGGAAGCTCCGGTGTCGCACGCAAGACAAGATGGCGGCACTTGCTCAGCCGGTGCCTTGCCTGTAATGTCGCCGGTTCGAAACGCATCACCCAAATCTTTAGGGATAAGGCCATGTTCAAGGGATCGATCACCGCCCTCATCACCCCCTTCCGCAACGGAAGCGTGGACGAGAAGGCGTACCAGGACTTCGTCGCCTGGCAGATCGCCGAAGGCAGCCACGGCGTCGTTCCGTGCGGCACCACCGGCGAATCGCCGACCTTGTCGCACGAGGAACACAAGCGGGTGGTCGAACTGTGCCTTGAGGTCGCCAAGGGCAAGGTCCCGGTGATCGCCGGCACCGGCTCGAACTCGACCGACGAAGCCATCGCCCTGACCCGTCATGCCAAGCAGGCCGGCGCCGATGCCGCGCTGGTGGTGGCGCCCTATTACAACAAGCCGACCCAGGAAGGCCTGTTCCGCCATTACGAGGCCATCGCCAAGGCGGTCGATCTGCCGATCATCGTCTACAACATCCCCGGCCGCTCGGTGGTCAACATCACCGTCGAGACCTTCGCCCGCCTGGCCAAGATTCCGCAGATCGTCGGCGTCAAGGATGCCACCGCCGACCTGGCCCGGCCGCTGCAGATGCGCGTCGCCCTGGGCGACACGTTCTGCCAATTGTCGGGCGAGGACGCCACCGCCACCGCCTTCCTGGCCCAGGGCGGCGTTGGCTGCATCTCGGTCAGCTCGAACGTGGCGCCGAAGCTGTGTGCCCAGATGCACGAAGCCTGGCAGAAGGGCGACCTGGCCACCTGCTTCGCCATCCGCGACCGTCTGATGCCGCTGCACGATGCCATGTTCTGCGAAACCAGCCCGGCCCCGGTGAAGTACGCCGCCAGCCTGCTGGGCAAGTCCCTGCCCGACGTCCGCCTGCCCATGGTCGAGGCTACCGAGGCGGCCCGCGCCAAGGTATCCGCCGCCATGAAGCAGGTCGGCCTGATCTGACACTGAAAGGACGGGGGCCCCCGCGCCCCCGCCACCCCCGCCATGTCCCTGCCCGCCCACATCGCCGCCCAGAACCGCAAGGCCCGCCACGAATATACCATCGTGGACACGGTCGAGGCCGGCATCATGCTGGTCGGCACCGAGGTCAAGTCGTTGCGCGCCGGCAAGGGCAACATCAACGAGGCCTATGCCGGCCCCGGCGGGGCTGAATTGTGGCTGTACAACGCCTATATCCCCGAATACCAGTCGAAGATGCCCTTCCCGCACGAGACCCGGCGCCCGCGCAAGCTGCTGCTGCATCGCCGCGAGCTGCGCAAGCTGTCGGGCGCCATCGCCAAGGAAGGCATGACCCTGGTGCCGCTGGACATCCATTTCACCGATCGCGGCATCGCCAAGGTCCTGCTGGGCTTGGCCAAGGGCCGCAAGGCCCACGACAAGCGCGAGGCGATCAAGCAGCGGGAATGGAACCGCGACAAGGCGCGAGTGCTGCGCGACAAGGGATGAGGCCCCCATGTCCGATGACGGGAAGACCAACGACAAGCTGATCGCCACCAAGGAAAAGTGGGTCGAGGAGCGCCGTGGCCTGACCGGCCGGCGCAACCGCGACCGCCTGCCGCCGGGGCAACATCTGACCCACGACTGGCCGGTCCTGGATCTCGGCATCCACCCCAATCTATCGACCACCGACTGGTCTTTGACCGTGTCCGGCGCCGTCGAGTCCCCGCTGACCTGGAATTGGGATCAGTTCCGCGCCCAGCCGCAGACGGATTTCGTCACCGACATCCATTGCGTCACCACCTGGTCGATGTATGACAGCCGCTGGACCGGGGTGTCTGCCCTGCACCTGATGGCCCTGGTCCGACCCAAGCCGCAGGCGAAGTTCGTGATGTTTCGCAGCTTCGACGGCTACACCACCAATGTTCCGCTGGAATATTTCGCCGACAGCGACGTCATGCTGGCCCATTCCTGGCAAGGCCTGCCGCTGACCCGCGAACATGGCGGCCCGGTGCGGGTGGTGATCCCCAAGCTTTACTTCTGGAAAAGCGCCAAGTGGCTGCGCGCCATCACCTTCATGGAGAAGGACAGCCCCGGTTACTGGGAACTGCGTGGCTATCACGATGTCGGCGACCCGTGGGAGGAAGAGCGTTACCGGTGATCAAACCGCGGTCGCCAGGGTTTCCCGGCCCACGGCGGTCAGCGGCAGAGCCACCGTCACCTCGGTCCCGACCCCGCGGGCGCTGACCAGCTTCAATTCGCCCCCATGCAGTTCGGTCAGCGACTTGGCCAGCGGCAGGCCCAGGCCGGTTCCCTCGAATCGACGCGCCAGCGAGCCATCGACCTGGCGGAACGGCTGCAGCGCGACGGCGACTTCGGCATCGTTCATACCGATGCCGGTGTCGGTGACCTTCATGACGACGCCGTTCGCCGTCGCCTCGATGGCGGTCGAGACCGTGCCGCCGGCCTGGGTGAACTTGACGGCGTTGGACAACAGGTTGACCAGGATCTGCAAGATCCGGCGCCGGTCGGCCCACACCAGCGGCACATTGCCGCCAATGCTGGTCAGCAGACACACGCTGCCGTTCCTGGCCCGCCCCTCGACCAGCCGCACGGCGGCGGCCATCAGCTCGGTCAGATCGACCTCTTCGAAATGCAATTCCATTTCACCGGATTCGATCTTGGCAACGTCCAGGATGTCGTTGATCACCTCCAGCAGATGGCGAGCCGAATCCAGGATGTCGCCGGCATAGCCCTCGTACCTGGCGCTTCCCAGCGGTCCGAACAGGGCGCTGGCCATGACCTCGGAAAAACCGATGATCGCGTTCAACGGCGTGCGCAATTCGTGGCTGACGGTGGCCAGGAACTCGGTCTTGGCCCGGCTGGCCATTTCCGCCTGTTCCTTGGCCGACAGCAAGTCGGCGGTGCGCTGGGCGACCCGTCGTTCCAGGCCTTCGTTGGCCGAGGCCAGCATGCGTTCGACCTCGACACGGGCGGTGACATCGGCGCTGTAGACGTTGACATAGCCGCCATTGACGATGGGGACCAGGGTCAAGGCCAAGGTCCGCCCGCCGATGTCGCATTCGATGATGGCCCGCGGGGCGCCGCGCAAGACGTCGCCGATGCGCCGCCGCCACAGGTCCGGGACGCGCTGGCCCACCGAGGTCCGCCATTCCTCCAGCAAGGTGGTGCTGGCCGGATTGGCGTGGGAAATGGTGCCGTCCTGGTCGACCCGCAGGACCGGATAGGGGCTTTGCGCCGTGAACAGCGCCAGCGTGCGGACCTCGTCCTCGATTCGGCGCCGGGCGGTGACGTCGGTGACCAGCAGCATCTCGAACGACGGACCGGACGCGCGGCGCAATTCGAACACCCGGCGTTCGCCGTTCCCGTCCACCACCACCAGATCCGAGGAATCCCGGGCGATGGCGTCCAGGAAAGGCTGCAGGCCGCCGCAGGCCGCTTGATAGCCGACCATCGCCGCGTTCTCGGCAACAGCGCCGTCGGGGGTGGTGCGGATGACCCCGACACCCAGCAGGTCGGTGACCACCTGCAAAAGGCGCAGGCGGTCGTTTTCCGCCTCGATGGCCATGCGTGCCGTCGCCAATTGCAGACGCTCGGCTTCTTCGTCACGCAGGCGATCGCGTGAGCTCATGACCTCGCCGGTCAGAACCTCGACCTTGTTGACCAGTTCGGCCAATTCATCGCCGCCGCGATACTCATCGACGGCGATGTCGAACACCTGGCGGGTGACCTGATCGACACGGCGGATCGTCGCCCGCAGGCGAAAGACCAAGCCGGCCAAAATCACCAATAACAGGCTGCTCATGGCCCCGGCCAGAACCGTTCGCTGGGTCCGCTCCTGGTCCAGCAGGGGCTGGACGCGGTGTTCAACCAGCCGCCGGCTCACCAGGGTCGAAAAATTGGCGACCACCTCGGACGAGCCGTAATCGAAGAATTCCATCCCCAGGACCAGCCAGTCGGCGGCCAGGGCCGCCAGCGACGCCCCCGGCGCCACCAAACTGGGATCGCTGCTGGCCACCACCACCCGCTCGCGCCCTTCGCTGATGGCGATGACATGGTCGGGGCGCGCGCTGGCAATCGAGTTGAAGGCGAGAAAGCGGGAATCCAGGCGCGACAATAGCGCGACCCTATCGCCCTTCTCGCCCGATGCCGCCACCGAAAGGACCACCGGCATGGCGCCGATGCGGGTGACATAGGCCTGGTGCGAGGCCGATTCGATCAGACGCCCCTCGAGGGCGTACAAACCAACGGGAATAGCGTCGCCGGTCAGCGACACCACCTCGCGGATCGTGCCGTCCTTGCCGATCACGACCAGGAAATTGATCAACGGGAAGGCCCGGCGATCGACGCGCGGCGGCAACCAGTCCGGCTCGCTTTCCAGAACGCTCGGCGGGCCGGCCGGCCGGCCGGCGATGGCTTCCACATGACGGGCGACCGATCGGGTGCCGCCCAACAGACGGGCGAAGGTGAAATGGGCGCGCAAGGACTGGTCGAACCGCATGCGATCCTGCCGCGCCTCGTCTTCCAGTTCGACTTCCAGTGCCTTGTGCGTCAGGGCGCCGATCTCGGCGGTGAAGCGGACATCCAGGCCCCACCACAGCAAGGCCGTCGCCACCAACCCACCGAACAGGAAGCTCGACACCAGACTGGACCGGCCGATCATCCACCGCCGCATGGCCGCCGCCCCTATTTCGGCGGGGCGACGATTTCGTCGCCGTCGAACGACCAACCGCGGCTTCGCAATTCCTGCGCCGGCACGATGCCGAACGCCGGATCGAGGGCGGGCGCGTTGTCCACCAGCCAGGCGGCCAATTTCGCCGCCCGGGGATCGGCGGCCGTCCCACTCCACGAGGTGATGTTCATCACCCGATACAACGGATAGCGCCCCTGCGCGAGGCTTTTGCGGTCGGCCGGATCAAGCCCGTTCAGCTTCAGCGGCTTGACCACGCCCAGCCGGGCATTGTCGGCGATGTGCCACAAGGTCTCGTAGCCGATGGCGGTGCGGCTGCGCGCCACTTCGGCGATCATGTCGCGAATGGCCGGGACTTCGTGCATTTCCTGGCTGAACTGGTTCTCGTTGTCCAACAACAGGCGCCAATGGCCGGGGCGCGGCTTGCAATGCAATCGGGTTACCGCGCGCACGTCAGAGGCCGGGCCGGCCACCATGCCGCTGACCGGCAGGTCGGCCCAGGACCGGGTCTGGCCGCCGAACAGCCGGCGCGCCTGATCCATGGTGACATCGGTCAGCGGGTTGGCCGGGTGGACGATCAAGGCGATCGCCGAGATGCCGATGGTGTGATAGCGCACGCCGGGCAGCCGATCCAACGGACCAGGCGGGCAGCACATGCCGGTGATGTCGGCGCTACGCTCGGAAAGCGCGCCGGCCGCCACCCCGCAGGTCCCTTCCTGGATGGCGATCTTCAGTCCGGTCTGACGCGAAAAGGCTTGGACCAGCGGCAGCAAAGCCGGATAAAGCTGTTGGTCGATGGCAAGGGCAAGGTCGGCGCCATCGGGGCGCTGAATTTTCTTCTTGTCCCAACCATCGGGCATGACGACTTCGTCGCCGGGAGGGCTGAAGGGACGACCGCCCAGTTCAGGCGCGGCATGGGCCGCCCCGGCCAAACCGAACAAGATCGCGCTAACCGTCAGAATCCGCCGCACAGGAAAGTCGCCCCCTCTTTTCAACCCTGTACCACTGTTGCATGGTTAGGCAAAGCGCCCAATGCCTGCAAACGAGGCAGGGACTAAGGAAAAGTATTAGGGACCGATAATTCCCCAACCCAGAGTACTGTGATTGAGGTTGGATTTTCTCCTAACCCCCCTTCCAGGAGGCCGCGCTGACCATCCCCAATAATCTTTTGCCGGTTTGGCATCCGGCGTTTCTGCTCTCGACCTGGATGGGCGCGGGCTTGCTACCAAGGGCGCCGGGAACCTGGGGCTCGGCGGCTGCGGTTCCGTTTGCCTGGGGGCTGGCTCTATGGGGCGGCACGACCGCGCTATTGGCGGCAACCGCGGTATGCACCCTGGGCGGGTGGTGGGCCGCCTCGGTTTATGTGCGCCGCACCGGCCGCGACGACCCCCAGGAAGTGGTGATCGACGAGGTCGCCGGCCAATGGCTGGTGCTGGCCGCCGTTCCGGCAGAGCCCCTGCCCTATCTGGCCGGATTCTTGCTGTTTCGCCTGCTTGACATCTGGAAGCCATGGCCGGCCTCGTGGGCCGACCGGACGCTGGGCGGCGGCCTGGGGGTGATGGCCGACGACATCCTGGCCGCCCTTTACGGGGCGCTGATCCTGGCGGTCGCCTCGCTGTGGTGGAGCCTGCCATGACGCTGCTGCCCGCCGACCTTTTGGCCCAGGCCCGCCAGACCCTCGACGCCCTGGCCCAGCGGGGCTTGCGCTTCGCCGCCGCCGAATCCTGCACCGGCGGATTGGTGATTGCGGCGCTGACCTCGCTGGCCGGATCGTCGGCGGTGGTCCAATGCGGCTTCGTCACCTATTCGAACCAGGCGAAGGCTGCGATGTTGGGGATCGCCCCCGGCCTGATCGATGCCGAGGGCGCGGTCAGCGAGGCGGTGGCGAAAGCCATGGCCACCGGTGCGATCGACCGCTCGGACGCCGATGTCGCGGTGGCGATCACCGGTATCGCCGGACCCGGCGGCGGCTCGGCTGCCAAGCCGGTCGGGCTGGTCCACTTCGCCGCCCTGCGGCGCGGCGGCGACGTCATTCATCATCGCCAGGTGTTCGAGGGAGACCGCGATGCCGTGCGCCGTCAGGCGGCGATCACCGCCCTGAGCCTGACGATCATTGCGGCAAATTCCTGACCTTGGCCAGGGCGCCCAGTAAGGCCAGGGGGACGCTGGTGGCGCTGGCGTCGACATGGGTGTCGCCCTGGGTCAAAGCCGCATAGGGAAACAGCCCGGTGGCGTCGAAACCGATATGAAGGTGCCAGCCGGGCGCGCCTTCACGCACCAGGGCACGCGCCGCATCGACCGATTCGGTAACCGGTTGGACGGAGACCCCCACGGCCAGGCACAAATCCGTATCCAATTGGGCGTCGCCGCCCTTGGCCTTGACGATCCGGTCCCCGAGCGCATCCCAATCCGCCACGTTTCCTCCTTTTGGCCGTCAGGTCCCGACACCATCTTGGACAAGTGTGCGGTTGACGGCCATCGATGGCCGGCCGACCATGGCCGATCATCATAGCAAAGGATCCGTCCCATGCGTACCGGCGGCGAAATTCTGGCCGATTCCTTGATTGCCCAGGGGGCCGCGTGGGTCACCATGGTCCCCGGCGAGAGCTTCCTGCCGTTCATCGACGCGGCCCTGGACCGCCGCGACCGCCTGCGCCTGTTGACCTGCCGCCACGAAGGCGGCGCGGCCTATATGGCCGAGGCCATGGGCAAGCTGACCGGCCGGCCGGGAGTGTGCTTCGTCACCCGTGGACCGGGGGCGACCCACGCCGCCGTCGGCATCCATACCGCCTTCCAGGACTCCACTCCGATGGTGCTGCTGATCGGTCAGGTCGACCGCCCCAATATCGGCCGCGAGGCGTTCCAGGAAGTCGAGTTTCGGACCATGTTCGCCCCGCTGGCCAAGCGAGTCGAGCAGATCGAAGACCCAGCCCGCATCCCCGAGGCGGTGGCTCGCGCCTTTGCCGCCGCCCAGGGTGGCCGGCCCGGCCCGGTAGTGTTGATCCTGCCCGAGGACGTGCTGGCCGAAGCCGCCAAGGCCCAGGATGTCGGCCCGCTGCCCAGGGCCTGGCCGCATCCGGGCGATTGCCAGATCCATCGGATGGTCGAATTGCTGGGCGCGGCCAAGCGCCCGCTGGCCATCGTCGGCGGCGGCGGCTGGAGCCAGGAAGCCGCGGACCACCTGCGCACCTTCGTCGAGGCCTGGGGCCTGCCGACCGCCGCCGCCTTCCGCCGCCAGGACATCCTGGACAATGACAGCCCCTGCTATGTCGGCGAGTTGGGCTTTTCCATCAGCCCCAGCCTGGATCGCCGCGTGCGCGAGGCCGACCTGATCCTGGCCATCGGCACCCGGCTGGGCGAGATCGACACCCACAATTACACCCTGGTCAAGGCGCCCGAGCCGGATCAAATCCTGGTCCACGTCTTTCCGGCCCCCGAGGAACTGGGCCGGGTGTTCCGCCCGACCGTGGCGATCCCGGCGGCGCCGCTACCGTTCGCCCGCCGGGCCGCCGGCTTGCTGCCGCCCGCCGAACCGGCCTGGGCCGGCTGGGCGGCCGAGCTGCGGGCCGAATACCAGGCCAACCTGATCCCCCAGCCCTGCCCCGGTGGGCTGGATATGGGCCGGGTGATGGCCGAAATCCAAGACCGTCTGCCCATTGATGCCATCCTCTGCACCGGCGCCGGCAATTATACCGGCTGGGTCCAGCGGTTCCGCCGCTTTTGCCGCTTCGGCACCCAGCTGGCGCCGGCCAACGGCTCGATGGGCTATGGCCTGCCGGCGGCGCTGGCAGCCAAGGCCCTGCATCCCGACCGCATCGTCCTGGCCTTCGCCGGCGACGGTTGTTTCCTGATGACCGCGCAGGAAATGGCCACCGCCAAGCTGCACGGATTGGCCCCGGTGGTGCTGGTGATCGATAACGGCATGTACGGAACCATTCGCATGCACCAGGAGGCCACCCATCCCGGCCGCGCCCTGGCCACCGACCTGGCCAATCCGGATTTCGCCGCCTTGGCGGCATCCTATGGCGCCTGGTCGGCCCGGGTCGCCGCCACCGACCAGTTCGCCCCGGCCTTCGATCAGGCCCTGGCGGCCAGCCGGGCCGGACGGCTGGCCTTGCTGCACCTCGTTCTCGACCCCGAGGCCATCACCACCCGGACCACCCTGTCGGCCATCCGGGCCAAGGCGACGGCGTCGGGCCGGCCATAAGGAAACCGCCATGGATGTCGCCCCGCTCTTGTCCCGCCTGGGTGTCGAGCTGCCGGAATACGGCGATATCCGTGTCACCAGCCCCATCGACGGCACCCCGATGGGGCGGGTGCCGGCGGGCGATATCGACGCCGCCATCGGCCGCGCCCAAACCGCCTTCGCCGCCTGGAAGACGGTGCCGGCGCCCCGGCGTGGCGAACTGGTCCGCCGTTTCGCCGAGACCTTGCGCGCCCACAAGGACGATCTGGGCCTGCTGGTGACCCTGGAGACCGGCAAGATCTTGCAAGAGGGCCTGGGCGAAGTGCAGGAGATGATCGATATCTGCGACTTCGCCGTCGGCCTGTCGCGGCAATTACACGGCCTGACCATCGCCAGCGAGCGCCCCCATCACCGTTTGATGGAAAGCTGGCTCCCGTTGGGGGTGGTCGGCATCGTCTCGGCCTTCAATTTCCCGGTGGCGGTATGGGCGTGGAATGCCGCCCTGGCCCTGGTCTGCGGCAACGCCCTGGTATGGAAGCCGTCCGAGAAGACACCCTTGACAGCATTGGCCTGCAAAGCACTTTTCTTACGTGCTGCCAATATGTTCGGCAACATTCCTGATGGATTATGCGAAGTCGTTCCGGCCGGTCGCGACGCCGCCGTCACGCTGGCCGACGATCGGCGCGTGGCCTTGCTGTCGGCCACCGGCTCGACCGCCATGGGCCGGGCGCTGGCCCCGCGGGTGGCCGCCCGCCTGGGCCGCTCGCTGCTCGAGCTGGGTGGCAACAACGCGGCCATCCTTTGCCCGTCGGCCGACCTGGATCTGGCGGTGCGGGCCATCTTGTTCGCCGCCATCGGCACCGCCGGCCAGCGCTGCACCAGCTTGCGCCGGCTGATCGTCCACCACGATATCCTGGATACGGTGATGGACCGCCTGAAGGCGGCCTATGGGGGTCACCTAACGAAAGTGCATACCTTGTACGCTAAGGTCGTACGAAACAGGAACTCACATGCGTGCAGGGATTGAGGCGGCCTTCAAAGCGCCTCCAATCTTATCTCTGCTCAATGTCCCCGTGGCCGGATATTCCGAACCTCGATGCCGAGTGTATCCGCCAGCGGTTCCCAGGCCGCTTCGGCGGTCAGCACCGGCAGCCCCAACGCCATGGCGGTTGCCAAACAACAGCGGTCACCCAACGATAGCCCCGCAGATCTGGTGCTCGGGCGAAGCTGGCCTGCCCTCGCGGCGAGGCCAGCATCAAGTGAGACAACTTCGATGCCGAAAGACAGAGCGATTGCTTCTGCTCGATCGAGGGGCACGCCGCGTTCAGCCAGTTTGCCGATGACCTCGGCCAGGTTGACGGCAGAGATGACGGATTCGACCAACGCGTCCGCCACAACCTCTTGCCCGGTCTCGCGATGAATGAGGGCCAGAAGGGCTGAGGCGTCGAGGACGACTTTACTCATGAGCTGCTTCCTGCCGACGGTCGGCTGACAGCTCGTCAACCAGATCGACATCGTCGGGGATGTAGCCCCTCACCTCATCCTGGACACGGGCGATAACATTGCGCAGCGGTTCGAGATGGATTGTGCCCCTCTCATCCACTGTCATTACAAAGCCACCACCCTTTTCCATGCCGAGGCTCGACCGAACCTGTGACGGGACAACGATACGGCCATTGGCTGCCATGGTGACGTGCATCTCGTTCATATTTTCACGCTCATGATGTCATTTTCATCATTATGCCACTTTCGACAGCTGACCTCAATTCCTGCAATGGCGGTCGCTCTCGCCCATATTTTTATGATATAAAACCCGCTAACGGACGTTAGGCGGTTTTATAAATTGAGGTTTTGTCGGTGCGCTGCGTATCTTACTACAGAGTTTCAACGGTGAAACAGGGGCGTTCTGGTCTGGGTCTCGATGCCCAGCAGGCGGCAGTGCGCGAGTATCTACGTCGCCACGACGGAGAATCAATTGCCGATTACATCGAAGTCGAATCAGGCAAGAAGAACGATCGCCCCCAACTTGCAGCGGCCATGACCCATTGCCGGCGGACAGGAGCAACGCTGGTTATCGCCAAGCTGGACAGATTGGCTCGGAACGTCGCGTTCATTGCAAACCTA